>NZ_JAQOSO010000025.1 GCF_030068505.1 Roseofilum capinflatum BLCC-M114 | reverse complement strand
TAATGGAATAAATTACAGCGATCGCGTTGCCCACAAAATTAAGCTTGCCGGTCCACTACTGCCGTGACAACCCTAAAATGGTGGGTTACGGCGGATTGATAGATTGCTATCACAGTCTAGGTTTTAGCCGCCTAACCCACCCTACGCTAATGCACATTTTTAGCTGTGTCACGGCACTACAAGGATTGGTAATTATAGGGGTTTAATTGGACTTCTCTTCCTTGAGCAGGGTCACCACCCGACGCAATACCCCATTAATGAACCGATATTCCTGTTCGCCACTGTAGCGTTTTGCTAATTCCACTGCCTCATTAATGGCAATCCGTTCATTGAGATTAACGTACAAAATTTCGGCCACGGCAATTCTGAGAATATCTTGATCGATACGCGCAATGCGCTCTAGCTGCCAATTCACCATCGCCTTAGAGAGCAGGGAATCCAACTCCTGACGGTTTTGACTCACCCGACTGAGCAATTCTAGGGCATAATCTTGAACTGATTTTTGATCGCGACATTGATGGAGAATTTCTGGAAACTCCATGGCACTTCCCAAACGATTAATCGCCGTTTGAGTCAGTTCAATGGATTCTTTCACCATGGCCCTAGAACTGGCAATATTAGGCGCTACGGTTTCACTCTCCAACAGGCGATCGCTGCCTCGCTGCAACTGAGCGGCTGCCACCTCCAAGGATTCTGAAGCCTCCGTTTGCAACATCTTTACCGCAGCTAACATCATTTTCTCCAGTGCTGGAGCCTCTTTTCCCCGATAATTAGAAAACTGGGAAAGACTGAGCAAAGCAAGTTCACGAGCAATTTGGCGCGGTTGCATAATCCATTAAAAGCCGAAGATTGGCCCTCTAACACTACTCAACTTCAGAAGATTCCTCCAGACTCAAAGAAACGGCCAGGCCTAGTTTTTCCGCCGGATTCTCAGTCACGGTCGAATTCTTCCGATCCTCTAGTGTATATCCTGATTGGCCCTTCGCAGGAGCGAGTAATCCCACCGTGGGGTTAACAATGCCTGCCGAAACCACCACCTTAAAGGCATCCTCAATGGAAATCGCTAAATTAATTACATCCTTCTCTGGCACGATCGCATACCATCCCGTTGTTGGATTGGGTGTTGTGGGGATAAACACATTAATCATTGGCTCTGGAAACTTGGAACGTAACTCTGGACTTAGGGGCCCAGTCACAAACCCCATCGACCATAGACCCTCACGGGGATATTCCACTAATACCACTCGCCGAAACTTATCTTTAGAATCTTTCAGCAAGGTTTCCAGCAATTGCTTTAAGGTCTTATAAACGGAACCGGCCAAGGGAATGGCCTGCACAATACGCTCCCCCACATCCAGCAACCAGCGGCCGGCAATATTCCGAGCCATCAGACCAATCACAAGGATACTAAGTAAGGGAACGGCTAATCCCACCACCAAATTGAGAAAATAGACCAAAATCGGATGCAGTCCATCAAACGGGTTGACCTGTTTGGGAATCCGAGTGAGGACATTAACCACCCAACTGGCGATCGTAATGGTGAGCCAGATTGTGGTTGCCAAGGGGATCACCACCAGCAACCCAGCAATCAAATCATTCTTTAAATCTTGCTTCAAGCGTTGGAACACAAAGATTCTGTACTCAGGGAACAGGGAATAGGGAACAGGGAATAGGGAACAGGGAATAGGGAGTAACCCGCTTTCTAGCCCGACTCCCGAATCTTGACTCCCCATCAAGATGATCCCCACTATTGGCTATTTTAAAACACTTTGCCGGCGATCTGTGGAACCGCCGACGAATTGATGGCTATCTACACGAAGGGAAGTCTAGGGAAGCAAGGAAGAATTATTCACTGACTTTGACTTCTTTGGGTTCTAGGGGAACTGCCTCTTGAGCATTCTGGGCAGAATCTTCCTGTGGCTTTAGACTGTGTAGATCTAAGTCAGGAACTGGTAAATACTGCATTTCCCAGGTTTTCAATAAAATTAGATACTCATAAAAGGCCTGTAGGGTACACCAAGCTAAACCAGGGGAACCGTCCCAACATCCGCCCAAAATAAAATACATATAGAAGAATCTTACAATCGGTCGAAAGGGCAGGCGCAAGGACAAATCTTTGAGCGCTCGTCGTCTGGCGACTTCAGTTTTCCCAAACACTAAATCAGCCCAATTGACGTTTCCCTTTTCCAGTTGACGGATAGTTTCGGCTGCTTCATCGGTGGAATAGCGGTTATGCTTTTCGATCCAGCGACTCAGACCTTTACTACAGGTATAGTGGGGATAGGTTTCTTTGAGAAATCCGGTGGGGCCATCACAGACTTCTCGTTCGGTGTGACCATAATCAGAAAACCAAACGCGATCGGGGCGCAGAAGGCGTAATTGATACCGAGGATACTGGGTACTGTGACGAATCCAACGATTCATGAAAATCACTCTCTCGGCCACATAATAGCCTACTTTGTCGGCTGATTTAATCGTCTCTAAACACTCGTTAAATAGCTCAGGAGTCATGCGCTCATCAGCTTCGAGGATGTAAATCCAAGGATGTTTAGCGGGGACTTCTTTGAGCATCCAGGTGCGTTGACGGCCGTGACTTTCAAATTTATGCTCAACGACGCGGACGGGATAACGTTGGGCTACTTCGACGGTGCGATCGCTACTTATCGAGTCTACAACAATCACATCATCGGATAATAGGGCCGATTCAATACAGGGGCCAATATCGAGTTCTTCGTTATAGGTGAGGATATAAATGGAGAACATTTTCAGTCAATCAGAGCGAATACTTCAGGGTCATGGAGCATCAATGGAGAGCAAAAAACCGATCGCCGATCCCTATCGGTTTCTAGGTGTGGGCGATCGGTTTTTCTCTCAGGGTCTTATCGACGGCGTTTCTTCCGTTTGCCACCGCCTCCGAGTTGCACACCAGCCAAACCAATTCCCAAATAGCCAACGGCCAATAGGGCCCCATTCATCGATTGAGACATAGATTTGAGCGTAGTGACTTGGGCCCTTTCTTCCCGTTGGGTTTTTTCTTGCTCAATTTGACTTCTAGCCCGTTGGGGTAGAGCATCAACCTGTTGATCGATGAAGTTATCGATCGCACCGGGATTATCCCTGAACTGTTGGAGTAACTGAGCTTGTTCCTCTGGTGCTTCCTCTAGAGCTTGTTGAAACTGCTCCTCATTGCTAATTAAGGTATTAATCTGGGTTCTAAACTGTTCGCGACGCTGATCTAAACCCGCTTGAAATTGCGGGTTGTCCAATTGCGCTTGCAATTGTTCTTCCGCTTGTTGGGCTTGAGCATCTAGACTTCTGAGGGCGCGGTTACGACTTCGCACCGTATCGATACTGTGGAGGGGAACCACTAAGAGATAGACCAGCCCTAAGACCAGGGAGACCAATACTGCTGCCGATCTTAACATCCCTTGTTTAGAGCTGCTGGTTCCCTCGGACTCTTTGATCCAAACTCCTCCTAACAGGAGGGCAACTCCCACTAAAGGAATTACACCTCGGTCAATGAACTGACTGGTAAAACTCAGTCTCCATTGGGGACTGAGCAGGTCAGGAGGAATGGCAATAATGAGAATATCAATAATAAACGAGACAATCATCACTAAGCCTACCAGTTGCAGTGACCGGGAGGCTAAGGGAGAGATAGGGTTGCTACTTGCTTTCATATCAAATGGTTACGTTTTGCGATCGGAATATTAAGAGACCCTTGAAAATGCCCTGAAGTCCTTGGACTAAGATGACCAGAACCAGGATAACATCGAAAACCAATGAACTGGCAAACGTGAGGTTGTCCTAGCCTCTAGGTTAGGGTGCTGGTTATATTACAGTTTAAGCGACTGTATAGTGTATGCATTATCCTCATATGGCTTCAGGTGTCTCATGTTTTCTAGTTTCACTCCAATTTTGACAAACGTCTATTGTGCGATCGCTCTGGTTACTTTAGGACTCGGTTTTTGGGCACAACCGGCCCTCGCTCGGACAGATGTTCTCCTATGGATGGCTCAAGAGGAGACGAGCAATGAGGATCTTCAGGAGGCTCAAAAGTATAATCAGCAAGGGATTGAGTTGATGAAATTGGGGGACTATGCTGAAGCGGTAGAAGCCTTTCAACAGGCGGTAGAAATTTATCCTGATTCAGAGAAAATTTATTCTAATCTGGGTATTGCTCTGGGCCACGATCGCCGATTTGAGGAAGCGGTGAATGCCTTTCAACAGGCCCTAGAGATTAATCCCCAGAATTGGGAGACCTATAATAATTTGGGTATTGCCCTAGGGAGTCAGGAGAAATACGATCAGGCGATCGCCGCGTTTCAGGAGGCGATCGCCCTCAATCCTGATGCTCCCATGTCTTACCATAATTCAGCCGTCGCCTATATCAAACAAGAGAAATGGGAAGAGGCGATTACGTCCCTAGAAGCTGCCCAGGAGCGCTATATTAACTTAGGCCAGACCGAGGTGGTTGAGTTAATCGATCGGGTTTTATCCGATTTGCGCCAGAAACTCGAACCCCCATCCAATTAACCATCTAGGGAGCGAGACGCTCCCATTCTAGTAATATCAACCGATTTCAGGAGTGCGGGCATCTTGCCCGCTTCTTGAATCCCATTTTGATGTCCGCTTGCGGAAACCAGGCTTGATATTAGAAGAAACTCGGTTGATGACGAATCAAGTTTAAAAACTCTTCACGCACTTTTTGGTCTTCCTTAAACACACCCACCATGGAGCTAGTGACTGTCCAAGAGCCGGGTTTTTGCACGCCGCGCATCACCATACACATATGATTGGCTTCGACCACCACCGCGACTCCTTGAGGGTCAAGGATTTCTTGGATGGCTTCGGCTACTTGCCGAGTTAGGCGTTCTTGCACTTGCAAGCGACGGGAATACATTTCCACAATCCGCGCTAATTTACTTAAACCTACTACCTTTTGATTGGGAATATAGGCCACATGGGCCTTACCCATAAACGGCAGCATATGGTGTTCGCACAAACTAAACAGGTTAATATCGCGCACGAGTACCATTTCATCATGGCCTTCATCAAAAATGGCTCCATTAACCAGCTCTTCCAAGGATTGATGATAGCCATTGGTGAGGAAGCGCATGGCTTCTGCCACTCGTTTGGGGGTTTTGAGCAGTCCTTCGCGTTCTGGATCTTCGCCGAGTTCTGCTAACATGGTCTGCACGGCATCGGTTAAGGCTTCATTGCTGACCTCAGAGGGAGGATGGGAAATTCTAGACTCCATACCATGGGTCGTAGCACGATCCGGCCGACTCGACAACGGTTGATTTTCCTTGGTCTTCTGATCCGAAGAAGAACTCATGGAAGGAGAACCATTAGAGGAAGCAATAGTCATAAGATAGAAAACTCTCTTTTCATTTCAGGTGGGTGAGCTAAGACAGACAAAGGGTCACTTTGCCTGGATTCAGATGGAGCCAGAGCAACTTGTCGTCAAGTGTCTGGCGGGGGTATTGTTCCATGCCTCGATCGCTGCTGAGGGAGGAAGCAATGGGGTTTGAGATCGTTTTGCAGTTATGGGGATCTAAAGAATCTAGGGTTGACATCACCAGAGATGCTTTGTAGCCCGATACTGGGGCTACGCTTTGGAGAAATTGAAATAAAGCCGGAGAAGTTGGGACAGCCCACGCCAGGGAGGTTAAGCCGTTGTCATCTAAACTTCTTCGATAAGCAAAACTCAAATCGGTAATGAGGGAAATGTAAACAATTGTTACTAGAGGTCATTATAACTCCGATCGCCCCGGTTAACACAAGCCCAGAGCCTAGGCGCTGGCTTCCAAAAAGACTCCAATCTGTCTAAACTTCTGATAGCGCTGGTCTCGACGTTGTTTAGGGGATAGGGTATCGAGTTCAGACAGGTGACGGAGGATAGAGGTTTTGAGGATATGAGAGGCTTTTAGGGGGTCGCCATGAGCGCCACCTAGGGGTTCAGGTAATAGGTCATCTAAAATCCCCAATTGTTTTAAGTCTTCGGCCGTAATTTTGAGGGCTTCTGCTGCTTGGGGAGATTTTTTAGCATCTTTCCAGAGAATGGCAGCACAGGCTTCTGGGGTAGCGACGGTATAGACCGCATGTTCAAACATCAGCAGGCGATCGCCCACACCGATGCCTAATGCTCCTCCCGATCCGCCTTCACCAATGACGGTGCAAATAATGGGGACATCGAGGCGGAACATTTCCCGCAAATTATAGGCGATCGCCTCTCCCTGTCCTAGTTCTTCTGCTTGCAACCCTGCCCAAGCCCCTGGAGTATCAATAAATGTTAGGATGGGCATCCCAAAGCGATTGGCATGATTCATCAATCGCATGGCCTTGCGATAGCCTCCGGGTGAAGCCATGCCAAAATTACGGGCCACATTATCTTTGGTGTCCCGGCCCTTTTGATGGCCGAGCATCACCACCGATCGCCCTTCAATGCGGCCAATACCGGCCACCAGGGCCGGATCGTCACCGCCACAGCGATCGCCATGCAACTCAATCCACTCCTGACTGATAGATTGGATATAGTCCAACGTCGAGGGACGACGGGGATGGCGAGCCAATTGCAATCGTTGGCCGGGAGACAAATTGGTAAAAATCTCCTCTCGCAGTTCAATCGCTCGTCCTTCCAACTGATGAATTTGATCCGAGACATCGACACCGTTTTCCTGGGCCAATTCCCGAATTTGTTTAATTCGGTTTTCTAGCTCAAACAGTGGCTTTTCAAAATCGAGCAGTAGGGGTTTACGTTCAGAGGTACTCACATTCACTAAAGGAAAATAACAGTTTATTGATCCACCCGTTTCCAATTTTATCGGATTCGGGTCATCTACAGGCAGATTTTTGCCTTACATTTTGGACAATAACAGGGGGCGAAATCCATGTTTTAAGGAAGATTTGCCTATTTTCTCCATTTTTTCCACGGTAATTTGATTACGTCCCCAAGAAAAACTCTCATACCACTGTTCAAATTCCAGAAGCATGGCTTCGGCAAAACAAGCAAATAATTGACGTTGAGGTACGTCCATTTGCACAATCTGCATAATTTGCCATTCAATATCCAGGGAATGTTCCACAATGCCGCCATTGACCACATACACTCCGGTATCTTGCAGTTTCGTGCCCAAATTTTTTGGATATCCCCCATCAATCATCAAACAGGGATCTTTCAACGTTGAAGGGTCAATTTCTACCCCTTTGGGCATACTCGCCACCCAAACCACCACATCGGCTAGGGGTAGAGCCTCTTCTAGGGCCAAGATCTTGCCTCGTCCGAGTTCCGATTGCAGGGTTCTCAGCCGTTCTTGATTGCGAGCGACTAATAGCAAATCTGCCACATCTGTTTTCTGGTTCAGCCATCGACAGACGGCACTCCCGATATCGCCGGTTGCTCCACAAACGGCGATCGTTGCTTGGGATAGATCGATCCCCAACTGAGCCGTTACTTGCTCCACCTGTTGGCAAATAATATAAGCGGTATGGGTATTACCGGTCGTAAACTTTTGAAAATCTAATTCTACATTTCGCACCCGTGGGTTGTCATGAAGATTAAATTCTTCAAAGATAATTGAGGAAAATCCCCCCAAGGCGGTGGTATCAATTTCATTTTTCTGGGCATGGGCCATGGCATTGAGAATTTTGCGGATTGCCGCTTTAATCCGCCGATTGGCAAGCATTTCAGGTAGAAAACACGATTCGATATACTTACCTTCAATTACTTGTCCGGTAGCACTGGTGACTTTTATGTTGTCCACAATTTGCGGGGGGGCAGAACACCAGAAATCTAACCCCTGATCTGCATATTCTGGATATCCCAAATCCCTGGCAACGGATTGGGCATGTTCTAAGCTAGTAAGGTGACCGATCAGACCAAACATGGATGTACTAAGTTAAGCCGTCTGCTATTTAGAGTAAAGGAGAATGGAACGAAATAGGAAATCGACAGCGCAAAAGACCGATCGGAGAGCTAAGTCCGACCGGTCTCTGTCCGCGAATCTGGGAAAGCAATAAATCAATGGAAAACTGTCTCAACCCAGGTTAACAGGGTCGCAGACCATAGGCAGACATCCGCATGATCTCCCCGGTTTTAAATCCAATGTTGCCGAGGGCTTCACCATAGGCAATCATGAAGTCTTCAATCAGGGATTCTTTTTCCATGGCTAGGATTTTGGCATCCTTTTCCACTTGATTGAGCATTTTCCAGACGATGGGCAAGTTTTGCCGGTTGGCTTCTTGCAGTTCGGCTTTAGAGTCTTCAAAGTTGGCTTTGAGCCATTCTTCTCCGAAGTTGAGATGGGTATATTCGTCTTTGACGACTCCTTCGGTGATTTTGCGAGCGAAGGGGTCAGCCACGGGAATATAGATATTGTAGGCGGCGATCGCAAAGCACTCAATAATCAAGGATTGGATCAGCAGACAGGTAACCACTTTGCCTTCGGCTAGAGCATCCTGAAAGTTTTGGTGCAGTTGATTAAAGTATTCTTTGGCAAACGCCATATCGGGGGTGACGCTTAAGTTGTTGCCGCAAGCCTGGAAGCCTTTCATGTGGCGTTTTTCCATTTTCGCCAGCTTGGTTAATTCTTCTTTGTCATTGGGCAGCAGACTAGCCAAGTTAATGTAATTGTCATAGGCTTCCTGTTCCCCTTCAATGACGATCGCATTGATCCGGCTATAGGCATCTTTGTAAGTTTCACTTTGATAGTCGAGTTCAGTGCTAACTGCAAGCTGCTGCATAGGTGATTAATCTCCTAATGTGTATGATGGTAATCCTGATTTGATGGCAAACCGTTTTTGCCGATGGGAGGACTGATGACGATTAGTAGGTTTAAGTGTAACTTAACCCTTGCCGGTTTTCATCTCATTCTGGGAAAGACCGCTCAAGAGTCGATCGCTCATCTCGGTCTCGATCCCCTGACCCTAGGATAATTTGCATGAATGAGTGCTATTTCATTGATTTATCTGATGATAGCGTAAAGTTATCCTCTATTCATCGGTCTGGAGAGTTAGATTTAGGAATCTGAGAGCCATTGTAGGCGGATGCTGGAGCGATCGCCTTCTTCATCGGGGAGCCGATCTTGTAGGGGAACCTCTAGAATTTCACTGGTGAGGGGGCCGAGTTGATTAAGCATGGATCTTAGATGGGGGGTACTCGCTCCTGTGTCTACAAACAGGCGATCGGCTAGATTCCCCAACCTTCGCCAGGTTAAATATAATTTGGCTACCGTTTGTTCGAGTTGGGTGGCTTGTTTGAGCAGTTCCGAGGCCGTACTTAAACACCCTAACCGCAAGCTCTCATCTAGGGCCATCTCTAAATCTACGGAGGATTGACTCAGGATTTGCACTTGGGCGGCTGCATCCAAATATTTGGCTAGACTCCGGGCTTCTGAGGTCATTTGTTTAACCGTTTCCACATCCGGGTTAGCCGCTACCTCTTGTTGAATACTCTGTAGGTGAGTATCCGGGAGTTTGCCCAATTCTTTGACTAAGGGGGCCAAATGCTTAGAAGCCATGGTTCCGGAGGCGGCTTTTTCCTTGACTTCATTGGGCAAGAGATCGGAAGACATGGCTGTCCATTCATCGGCCAATTGTTTCACTTCTCGGCGGGTAATGCGATCGCCCCGACTGGCTGCATCGGTGACCAATTGTTGCACTTCTACCGGTGCTTTTGCCGTTTCTACAAAGGCCCGTTTACTAAAATTATTCACCGATTCGGGGTCTAATTGTCCCTCTTCGACTAAGGTATCGGCGCTATTGGCCAATTGAATTAAAGAATAGGCTTGACTTTTAGTAATTTCCTTCGATTTTAACCAATTAATAAACCCCGTACCCCGACCATCACCGCCTTTTTTTTCGCGATCGCGGATCGCCCGCAAAATTCTACCCCGCCAAATATCCGTTTGCAAATCAAAGCGATCGCAAACCAACCAGGCCGTATCTAGACGCTCCTGAAACTCCTGATCGGCAATCTCCTCATCATCAGGATCGGGTAAATTAAAATCGAGTTGGGGTTGTTCCCCCAAAAGGGCTAATAAGTCGGCAGGGGACTGATCCATAACGGGCTTGGGTGGTGTGGCTCTTAAGATTTCTGAGTTTTTATCATACACGCTTTATTCGATCGTTGATAATCAAGAATATAGACATAGCTCCTAACTGTGAATGTTAAATCCTGCCACAGATCTAACCCCGACTGAACTCAAATCCGCCATTGTTAGACATCCCTTGGTGGTCGCTCCTAATGCCAATGTGCGAGAGGCGATCTCGAAAATGAGTGCTGCCCATCTGTGTTGCCACACTACTCGCACTCAAGACACTCAACGGAATCAACTCCACCTCGAAGTCCTCTCCAGTTGTGTCATTATCATCGACAACCAAAAAGTGATCGGTATCCTCACTGAGCGTGATGTCGTCCGTTTACTGGCCCAAGGGCAACCCCTTTCCTATTTGCGCGTTGAACAGGTGATGAGTCCTTCTGTTGTCACCCTCAAAGAAGAAGAGTTGACTGACTTGTTTTTTACCATTAACTTGCTCAAACAGCACCGGATTCGCCATCTCCCCATTCTCGATGCCCAAAACCACCTAGCAGGTCTAATCACCCATGAAAGCTTACGCCAGATCTCTTGCCCTATCGATCTATTGCGTCTGCGAGAAGTCCAAGAAGTGATGAGTCCCCAGGTAATTTGTGCGGCTCCTCAGACTTCTCTATTGCAGATTTCCCAACTGATGGCCAACCACCGGGTGAGTTCTGTGGCGATCGTAGAATCTCGTGAGACTTCTAGCGGTTCCCTCAATGTTCCTGTGGGCATGATTACCGAGCGAGATTTGGTTCAATTTCATAGTTTCTATCCCCATCTGCAAGACTACATGGCTCAGAGCTTAATGAGCAGCCCCATTTTTGCGGTTAAACCCCAAGATTCTCTCTGGAGGGTACAGCAAATGATGGAGCAATATTTTATCCGGAGAGTGGTGGTGACACGCGAGGATGGAGAACTGTTGGGAATTGTGACTCAAACTAGCCTGTTACAGGCTCTAAATCCCTTAGAACTCTACAAATTGGTGGAAGTCTTAGAAGGTAAAGTTAACCATCTAGAGGCAGAAAAACTGTCTCTGTTGCAGAGGCGCAACGCTGAACTCGAAGCCCAAGTGCAAGCGAGAACGGCTGCTTTGGAAGCGCAACGGGAGCGGGAGCAAGTGGTGGCCGATATTGCCAACCGGATTCGTAAGTCCTTGGATCTAGAAGAGGTTTTAGAGGTGGCTGTCTCGGAAGTGAGGAGGCTTTTAGGGTGCGATCGCGTGGTAGTGTGTGAATTTCAAGGCAAGGGCCAAGGGCACATCATTGCTGAATCCGTCGATCCTCAATGGCCCTCCGTCTTCGGCCATACGATCGCCGACTCTTGTTTTAGTAACCTAACTAAGGATCGCTCCATTGCTGTCCCTAATGTGGACAGGGCTGGCTATACCCCCTGCCATCTCGACCGATTAGCCCAGTATCACATCAAGTCCAATCTCGTAATTCCTATCGCCCTAGAAGAAAAACTCTGGGGATTTCTAATCAGCCACCAATGCGACCATTATCGCAACTGGAGTCAGGAAGAACAGACCCTATTAGAAGAAATTGGGGTACAACTGGCGATCGCCATCCGCCAAGCAAGCACCCACCAAAAATTAGTCCAAGAACTGCGGGAAAGACAACAGGCTGAAAGCCTCCTGATCGAGAGTCAGAAACGATACGTTACTCTAGCCCAGAGCCTGCCGGTAGGGGTATTTCGCACGGATGAGGCCGGTCAATGTGTGTATGTCAATCAGCGCTGGTGTCTATTGGCCGGACTCTCGGAAGCAGAGTCCATGGGAGAGGGATGGATGCAGGCCGTACATCCAGACGACCGGGAACGGGTGAGAAATACCTGGGTTCATGCTCTCGAACATCACTCTAGCTGTGAATTAGAGTTTCGTTTGCAACAGCCTGATGGCCAGATGTGCTGGGTTTATGCTCAATCGACAGTAGAGCGCAACCATGAGGGAGAGGTCATCGGTTATGTAAGTAGCATCACTGATATTAGCGATCGCAAACATATGGAAACCGATCTCAAACAGGCCCAGTTAGCCCTAGAAGAACTCAATCAAGACCGGGAAGATCGAGTAGCAGAAATTTGAGACCCGTTAGATGCTACGGCAATGGGATGGAACTGGACACCCGCGTCTCCTCCATGCTGATTTGTACGCTATGGTAATTTTTAAGGGAAAAACGGCTAACCGATGACCGATGACCGATTACCAGCGTGAAGCGCTGTAAACTGAGCCATGTTCTTGAACTTTACCATCTTGATGAAACGGAGCGAGTGTCACGACGCTATCCTCAGAGATGCCTTGGTTGTATCAGCCGATGCTCCCGTGAGTGAGGCGATCGCCAAAATGAGTACCGTTTGCATCAATTGCAACTTAACGGATAGTCACCAGAGGATGGCTGAGGATCTCTATATTAAATCCCTTTCTAGTTGCGTTATTGTCACAGAAAGTAGAAAAGTAACCGGTATTCTGACAGAGCAAGATCTGGTACGCTTATTTGCTCAAGGACAACCCCTAGACCAACTCACTGTTTCAGAGGTGATGACCCATCCCGTCATTACTTTACAGGAGGAAGAGTTTACGGATGTATCAATCGGGATTAACCGACTCAAAGTGCATCAAATTCGCCATCTACCGATTGTTGACCCGGAAGACAATCTGGTGGGATTGGTGACTTATGAGAGTCTGAGGCCAGGGTTTGGGCCGATGGATATATTGCGCTTGTGTTTAGTGCAAGAAGTGATGACACAGGAGGTGATTTGCGCGAGTCCCCAGGATTCCCTATGGCAGATTTCCCAAAAGATGGCCGAGCATTCGGCCGATTGTGTGGCGATCGCCGAAAATGGGGTTCCGGTGGGTATACTTACAGAGCGTGATTTGGTGCAATTTCATGCTTTGGGGGTGAACGGGGAACGGACGATCGCCGAGAATGTGATGAGTCATCCGGTATTTACCCTGCGACCGGATGATTCCCTGTTAGCAGCAGTGCAACTGATGGAGAAGCACTTAATCAGCCGTGTGGTGGTTACGTCTACTGAAGGCCAACTCTGTGGAATGATCTCAGAAACCCACTTATGGCGATCGCGACAGCGATGCGAAGCATTATCGCTCAACCCTCTAGAGCTATATAAAGTAGCCGAAAGTTTGGAACAACAAGTCATACACCTGCAAACGGAGAAGGTAGCCTTACTCGAAGCTCGCAATGCCGAATTAGAGCGAGAGAAACTGATGGCGGATATTGCTGCTCAGATTCGCTCTTCCCTAAGTTTAGACCCCATTTTGCAAACGACCGTGGAACAGGTCAGACCCTTACTGGGGTCAGATCGGGTGCAAATATGGCAGCAACAACCCCATGGAGAAGTCCAGGTCGTTGCCGAATCCATCGATCCCGGCCAATTGTCTCACCTCGGTGAGATCATCGGCTGCTGTATCCCAGAGATCGATCGCGACTCTTTTGAAGACGGGATTTGGAACCTCGCCAACATTGAAACCGCTCCCCTCTCCGAGGGTTATCGCCAACAGTTGAGGGACTTGGATATTCGATCGCAAATTCTAGTCCCTTTACATTGCAACAATTGCACCTCTCAAGTCTGGGGTTGGCTGAATGTGAGCGAAAGTGGGCAACCGCGTCTATGGAAACCGTCAGAAGTCAAGCTCTTGCAAGGGTTAGGCGTACATTTAGAGATTGCCCTTCAACAGGCAACCACCCACGAAAACCTACAACAGCAACTCAAAGAAAAAGAAGAGGCCCAACATCGTCTGCGCCAAAGTGAGAAACGTTACGCCAGTTTAGCAGAAGCCCTTCCCGTGGCTATTTTCCGCATGGATCGGGCAGGTCAGTGTATTTATGTGAATCGCCAATGGTCTGCCCTGACGGGAGTCCCTCCAGAGGAAGCTCTGGGAGACAAATGGATCGACACGATCTATCCAGAGGATCGGCCAAGACTGCTGAAGGCTTGGACACAAGCGGTTGAAAACAATGCCTCTTTTGGCCTAGAGTGCCGCCTGCAACATACGGATGGTCGGGTGATTTGGGTCTATGGACAATCGGTGGTCGAGCGCGATCATACTGGGGAAGTGCTGGGTTATGTGGGGAGTGTGACGGATATTAGCGATCGCCAATCCGCCCAATTGCGTATTGAACAGGAAAATCGCTTTTCTGGGCAAATTTTAGACCAAATGGCGGAAGGGTTATGTGTCTGTCATAACATTGAAGGATTTCCTTTTGTCCAGTTCACTGTCTGGAATCAGCAAATGGAAAGGATTACCGGCTATACCCTAGAGGAAATTAATCGCTTAGGCTGGTATCAGAGTTTGTATCCAGACCCGAAAATCCAAGAGCAGGCGATCGCTCGCATGGAGCAGATGCGAGACGGGAATAACCTGATGGCTGAAGAATGGGAAATTGAACGCAAGGATGGTTCTAAACGACTGATCGCCATCTCCACATCTTTACTCCAGGGTGAAGAAGGAACCCACCATGTGTTAGGGCTGATGCAAGATATTACCGAGCGCAAACAAACCCAAGCTGCCCTAGATAATTTGGTCATGGGAACCGCAGCAACCACTGGAGCAGATTTTTTTCCGACCTTGGTTGAATATATTAGCCAAACCCTCAAGGTTTCTTATGCCATCGTGACGGAAAGGGTTGAGGATAGACTCTCTACTTTAGCGTTTTGGGGTGAGGGGAGATGGCAACCCAATTTTAGTTGTGAGTTGGCAAACACGCCTTGCGAGCAAAGTCTTGAAGAGGGAGTTTATGCTTGTGTTGAGTGCATTCAGCAGCAGTTTCCCGACGATCTGTATTTAGCGCAAATCTCTGCCGAGAGCTATCTGGGAATTGCCTTACATAATACTCAAGGAGAGGCGATCGGTAATCTTTGTATTTTAGACACTCAACCCTTGCAAAATCCCCAGTGGGCAGAAAAAATCCTTCGGGTGTTTGCAGCTCGTGCAGGGGCAGAACTCGAACGCCAAAAAGCCAGCCGTCTCCTGGAAGAACTCAATCAGCAACTCGAACATAAAGTAATTGAGCGCACGGCGGCTCTACAGGATCGGGAAGCTCGCTATCGAGCGCTCATGGATGGAGCAGGGGATGCGATTGTGTTAACAGATTGCCAGGGCAAAATTCAGGAAGTTAATATCAAGGCAGAAGAATTATTCGGCTACAGTCGAGCGCAACTGTGCCAAATGTACTGGAGTGACTTGTTCCCACCAGAAGCATCAGTAGAGATTATAAGGGCGTTTGAGGCGATCGCCCATCAAGACATCTATCAACTCTTCGATATAGAGTGCCAAGATGAAACTGACGAGCTTGTGCCGGTTGATGTGTCTGCTTCCGTCATTACCATTGAAGATGAAACCTTAATTCAGGGAATTTTCCGAGAAATTACCACCCGCAAACAAGGGGAGCTAGAACGCCAGGAACTGATTGCTGAGTTATCTTGTTTTAAGGAGGCTCTCGATCAATCCGCAATTGTTGCCATTACGAATTCAAGAGGAATTATTACTTACGTTAATGAGCATTTTTGTTGGGTTTCCGGCTACTCACGGGAGGAACTGATCGGTTATACCCATCGAGTTGTCAACTCAGGCTACCATGAACCCGCCTTTTTCCAAGATCTTTGGCTTACCATTAGTGGCGGCAACATTTGGACTGGAGAAATTTGTAATCGCTCTAAAGATGGCCAGTTATATTGGGTTTCTAGTACCATTGTGCCCTTCATTAATGAGAAGGGTAAACCCTTTCAATATTTGACCATTCGCTTTGATATCACTGCTCGAAAATTAGCCCAACTCGCCCTGCAAGAGCGAGAAACTCAATTATTATTAGCTTTAGAGGTTTCTAAGGCGATCGCCTGGCAACACGATCTGCGAACCGATCAAATCTATTTTTCCTCAACAGTTACATCAGATATGCCGGTACAACTCTCTTATCAGGAGTCTTTAGCTAGGGTTCATCCTGATGATGTTGAAATTCTCGATCGCGCCAATCAAAGGGCGATCGCCGAAGGGGGATCGTTCCAAGTTGAGCATCGAGTGATCGTTTCTGAAGATCCAGACGATGCGGTTTATCTGTGGTTTGAAGTCAATGCCACCGTTGTACAAGATCCAAACGGAGAACCGATCCGGGTGATTGGCATGTCCGTAGATATTACGGAGCGCAAATTAGTCGAACAAGAATTACAAGAAGCCAAGGAAGCTGCCGAATATGCAAATCGGGCTAAAAGTGAGTTTTTAGCGCTCATGAGTCATGAGATCCGCACCCCGATGAATGGGGTTTTAGGTCTGACTCATTTGATCCTGAAAACTGACTTAAATGAAGAGCAGAAAGATTACTTAAAAAACATTGAAAAATCAGCCCAGTCCCTCTTGGCAATTTTGAACGATATTTTAGACTTTTCTAAGATTGAAGCGGAGAAAATGCAACTCGAAAAGGCTCCCTTTCAATTAGAATCAATTTTAGACAACTTGTATAATCTGTTTTCATTTAAGGCGAAAGAAAAAGGACTCGACTTGTTGTTTGAAGTCGATAGTGATGTGCCCAGTTATGCGATCGGAGATTCTCTGCGGTTGAGCCAGGTGTTAATTAATCTGACCAGTAATGCGATTAAGTTTACGGAACAAGGCTGTGTGATGATTGCTATTGAGACCTCCGCCTTAACGGAACGGTCGGTTAAGCTTAAGTTTGAAGTCAACGATACGGGGATTGGGTTAACTCCAGATCAGCTCAATACCTTATTTGAAGCCTTTACCCAGGCGGATGCGTCCATTAGTCGCAAATACCAGGGAACTGGGTTAGGATTAGCCATTTGCAAACGTCTGGTGACGTTAATGGGGGGCATGATTCAGGTCGAAAGTCAGGTGAATCAGGGGACGACTTTTTCTTTTGAATTGGAGTTTCCGTATTTGTGTGGTTTAGGGGAGAACTATCAATCTTTGGAGCTACCTAATTGGGAAGGCTTCAGGGTATTGGTGGTTGACGATCATCCTTTTTCTAGGGAGATGCTCATTAAGATCTTAAATTCGTTTGGCTTGCAAGCGATCGCCGTGGGTTCTGGCCAAGAGGCGATCGCTTCCTTACAAGAGACAATGGATAAGCCGTTCGACCTGGTTTTAATTGATGCTTATATGCCCAGAATGGATGGTGTGGAAACTTTAAGAGAGATTAAATCCGATGCCAATTGGTCTGCTATCCCTCACATTTTAATGGTTACCGCCCATTCTCAAGAACGGTTTCTAGGAGAGACCCCTTGGTTAGATGAGAATCATTTGGTGACTAAACCAATTAATCGCTCTCAATTATTAGAGACGATTATGATTATTTTGGGCTATAACGTCCCTCTGCACGACAATAGACTCACTCCTTCTGGTTCTGTTTTAGAGGAAGAACTGCAACAGATCCAAGGCGCTCAGATTTTGTTGGTCGAAGATAATGAGGTGAATGCTTTGATTGCACGGGAGTTGTTGCAGAGTGTGGGGCTGAAGGTGGATTGGGCGACAAATGGTAAAGAGGCGATCGAGAGAGTCAAATCCTACGCTTTCGATCTGATTTTGATGGATATTCGGATGCCGGAGATCGATGGATTAACGGCAACGGGGAAGATTCGGGCAATGGCAGAGGAGGGAGATTTAGAAACGGAGCGGTTTGCGACTGTGCCCATTATTGCCATGACTGCCCATGCTATGGATGGCGATCGGGCTAAAAGTTTAGCCGCAGGCATGAACGATCATGTGGCTAAACCCGTGAATCCAGACGAGTTATACTCAGCTCTCGTGCGCTGGATTCCTCCAGGAATGTATACTCCAGCCCTAGAGGTGAGCCGCGCCAGCGATGAGTCGCATCAGAATGAAGACCAGAAACCCATTACCCCCTCTCTACCTGGTATTAATGTTGATGCCGGTTTAGACCGTATTGGAGGCAACTGGGAATCCTACGAAGGATTACTGAAGGTATTTTATCAACAATGTCAGGACTTTGATTTACATTTCCAGGCCGCGATCGACTCTCAAAACTGGCTACAAGCATTAGAACAGGTTCACAGTTTGAAAGGAGCAGCCGGTAATATCGGAGCCGAACAAGTGTACCAATGGGCCCGGACTTTGGAACAGATGCTGGGATTAGAGACCCTCAATATTGAACAGTTGCAGCTCGGTAAAGTCAAATTACTCGAAGCCTTAGAGGAAGTTCTAGAGGGCATTCAAGGGTTACCTGAGACTCAAGAAGAGCAGAAACAATGGAACCGGGAACGGATTGCGGGCTTGATTGGTGAGATTCTAGAACTACTAGAGACCGATTTGATTGAGGCGATCGCCTTAGTAGATGATTTAAAACACGAAGCGGCTAATACTCCCCTAGAACCAAAAATTTCCCAGCTCGAAGATCAGCTCGAAGACTTCGAGATGGATGAGGCTTACCGTTTATTTGAAGATCTACGCAGAATGCTCTAGTCCATCCCTCGATTCGTCGGGGTGAAGACCGTTCTGAAAAACTGAGACAAACTATGACAGTGAAAGATCGTAGGGTGGGCAGGAGGAGAGCGCGACATCATTCAAATTCGACAAACCAACCCTGCCCACCTTACCCCATACTTTGAGTCCGATACTTTGCATAACAATTTAGGGAGCGAAGTCGAAGGGAGAAGGGGAAAGTCCCTGCCATTCCCCAACAGAGGGCGCATTCATGTCTGCGATAGCGGAAAGCGCTGTAAATCCTCTTAACCTTCAGCTCCTTCTTCCGCTTCTGGGGGTGGAGGGGGTGGCAATTCAGCCGGTAATAGGGCGTGAATCTCCATTTCTGTCGTTAACGTGGGCGTATTCTGAGCCACTAAACTCCCCCCTTGATACAGTACCTCTTGGGAAGTCGGATCGACTGTTACTCTCATCGACTCTATAACCAACAAGGGTTGCAGACGCTCAAGATTGAGTAACACCAACCGAGTCTGATCGAAGGTTCCGGAAAATTGGAGGCGGTAGCCCCTGCGCCTGAGTTTACCATCGACTTCTGTCCCCAAGGAGCCATCCTCTACTAATTCGATCCCCTCAGAATCTGGCTCAAACTGGATTAATTCGACTCCTCGTTCCTTGAGAATGCGATTAATATCCAGCAGTAGCGTCTCTAGAGCGGCATCATCGGCAAATAGGGTCTGAATTTCTTCGCTTTGCTGCTTGGCTAACTGTTGGTCTTCCTGAGCTGCCAGAAGCTGATTTTGTAGTTCTTGCTCTTGTTTAACCTGAATTTGTTTATCGTTGACTTCTGTTTGCAGTTCGTTGGTTCTCTCCATGGCTGGCCGCAACTGGCTGATGAACAAGTATCCAGCAATTCCTAAGCCAACCACACCAATGCCGATGCCAATAATTAGATTAATTGGACTACCGCCTTTGCTCTCTTCTTCGGCCCCGACGGTTCCTAAATCTCCTGCTAGTGTCATTATTCTAAAATCCCCTTTTGTCTAAGTGTTTCAATACGACTGACTAATCCAATGGCTCCTTTACTTTCGAGTTGGGCCATTAATTCTGATGCCCCTTTGTCGGATAGGGGAGTTTCAATATTAAAGGCCACCACATCCGGGAGCGTTACTTCGATATCGCTACCTTCTGGAACTTCGACTTGAGTGTTATTAGATTGCAGACTTGCCCGTAAGAGTTCCGTTTTGTCGCCACCGAGAAAATCGGAGTTTTTTAGCAGCAGCATAAAATCATTGACATCATCAAAGCTGCGGGCAGTTCCAGTGATTTGTAGCCCTTTTACATCCATGGTTGCGTTTGGGGTTTCTGGAGGAGCATTGGGATCTGGCAGTTCGATCTCTATTTGTTCAACGCTACTAATTTGGATGGTAGCCGGAGCGCGATCGCGGATTTCTTGCAGCAGGGCTGACCAGGGTTTAATCTGGTTAAACACCGTTGCTAGAGCCAAAGTTTGGGCCCGAATCGCTTCAGTTTGGGCTTGTACTGACTCAATTTCTTGGGTTTTCGCTTCCTGTTGTTCAATGTTGGCGTTAATGCCGTCTAACTGCGCTTGTAGTTCCGCGTTTTTGGGGTCAACAATAAATAGTTTCCAGCCCAAGATTGCGCCCACGGCGGCCGATCCCACCACTAAACCCACGATAATGGGAAGCACCTCTGTGGGACTAGCGCTACTTCCACCACCACCTCCACTTTTTTGGGTTGTTGAAGGAGTTTCTAAATATCCGGGTCTATCTTTAAGAAAATTAATATCGAGTCCATACATGGGGTTTTACCTCTACATCACATATCGTAAGCCTAGACCCAAGGCGATACCTAATCCTGGTCGCTGGGCGGGAGGGATTTCCATTTCTGCTTCTAAAGAGAGAGCTTCAATGGGATCGACTTGGGAGGTGGGAACACTAAGCCTTTGGGTTAAAAATTCATCTAATTGACCGATTCCTGCCCCACTACCGGCTAGGAGAAGTTGGGCTACTTCTTGGTTTTCCCCTTGGTTTACATAAAAGTCAATCGATCGCCGCAGTTCATCGGCTAATTCTCCCAATACTCTTACCATAGCAGCCGCGCCAGGGTTGGAGCCAGTCATCCCCGTTTGCACACTATCGACAGGAGTGAGGGGAATGGTCATTCCTTGGAGGATTTCCGGGTTGCGGGATGGGGGCAGGTTCATGGCTTGACAGAGGGCATTTTGAATCTGCTGGGTTCCGATGGGAACGGTGCGGGAAAATTGGGGTACACCATCGACAACGATCGCGATTTCTGTGCCTTCAAATTCTATATTGGCGATCGCCACCGCTTCCCCTAGGGCAAATTGCCGCAACTCTTCGCGAATGGTACGAATCAGGGAAAAGCTACCAATTTCTAACACATCCAGCCGCAATCCTGCCTGTTCAAAGGTATTAATATAATTATCGGTGACTTCTTTGCGGGTCGCCACGAGTAAAACCCGTACTTTTTCAATCCCATCATCATCGACCATCAGATCGAGTTTCTGGTAATCTACATCGGCTTCTTCTCGTGGGAATGGGAGATATAATCCCGCTTCCTGGTTCAGTACCATTTCCCGCAGTTCGTTATCATCTAACTCAGCCGGAACCGGAATTAGGCGGGTAACGGCTTCTCGTCCAGAAACCGCCGAAGCAGCATTTTTAACGGTTATTTTATTTTCCGCTAAACAGGTTTGAATCAGTTCCGCCATGGCAGGAGCATCGAGAATTTGTCCGTCTTCATAGATGCCTTCGGGCACTTCTAAGGAATGAAAAGACTGGAGTTTATAGGCTTGACCCTTTTTCAGGACTTGAACAATATTAATCTGTTCGGGAGTCAATTCGACTCCAATCCCTTTTGGTCGTTTTGAGACTAGACTTTTAAGTTTATCAAGAACAATCACAGCAGTAGCTTCCCTAAGTTGGAGTCGGGCGATCGCCTCTTTCTTCGACAAGAGGTGGTAATAATCCTGTTATAGCTTAATTGGGGTTCAACGTACCGGTCAATTGATTCTTGAGCCTAGATGCTTGATAATTATAGCTTTGCTCTTTAGGTTGGGTTATGATGCTCTCTTTTCGTCGTAAGTCGTTTTGGGTTTGGATGGCGATCGCCTTTTGTCTCACTTGGCTGATCAGTTGTGGCGCTCCCCAACCCAACCGTTCTGCTTCCGGGGAAGTGGAGTTTTGGACGATGCAATTGCAACCCAAGTTTACGGATTATTTTAACGATCTGATTGCTGAGTTTGAGGGGCAAAATCCAGGCGTAACTATTCGTTGGGTGGATGTGCCTTGGGCGGCGATGGAGAGTAAAATTTTAACTGCGGTAGCCGCACGCACGGCTCCAGATGTGGTGAATCTGAATCCTAATTTTGCTTCGACCTTAGCGGCTCGTCAAGCTTGGTTACCCCTAGAAGAGAGCCTGAGTGAGGGCGATCGCGATCTCTATTTGCCAGGTATTTGGAAAGCCAACACCCTCAACGAGATGACGTTTGGTTTACCCTGGTATCTCACCACCCGGATCACCCTCCATAATCAGTCTATTTTGCAGGCAGCAGGCATTACCGAATCCCCCACAACCTATGCTGAATTAGCCCAAGTTGCCCAACAAGTCAAGGAAAAAACGGGGAAATTCGCCTTTTTTGTCACCTTTGTCCCCGAAGATTCCTCGGAGGTTCTAGAGTCCCTGGTACAAATGGGCGTGACGTTAGTAGACGAGCAGGGAAAAGCTGCGTTTAACACTCCTGAAGGCAAAGCCGCTTTTCAATATTGGGTGGATTTATACCAAAAAGGCTGGTTACCCAGGGAAGTGCTAACCCAGGGACATCGACGAGCCATTGAACTCTACCAAGCGGGAGAAGTGGCGCTATTATTCTCTGGAGCAGAATTTATGAATGCGATCGCCACCAACGCCCCCACCATAGCCGAAGTGACCCAAAGTTCCCCCCAAATTACCGGAAACACCGGTAAAATCAACGTTGCCGTCATGAACCTAGTCATCCCTCGTCAAACCGCTCAACCCGAAAACGCCCTCAAATTCGCCCTCTTCGTCACCAACCCCCAAAACCAACTCGCCTTTGCCCAAGCCGCCAATGTCTTGCCCTCCACGGTAAAATCCGTACAAGAGTATCAAGCCCAACTCAAATCTACTTCCCAATCCACTCCCGTAGAAACAGCCCGCTTAATTAGCTCTCAGCAATTAGACTCCGCAGAAGTCCTCATTCCCGCCATGAAAGGCTTAACCGAATTAAAAGGAGCCATTTACGACAATCTGCAAGCCGCCATGTTAGGCGAAAAAACAGTAGATCAAGCACTATCCGATGCGGCTGAAACTTGGAATAGCCTCAGTTTTTAAGAAAGTTCAATAATCAGATTTCTATCCTTTAGTGAATGCCCAATGATACACTGTAGATTGCGATCGCACTGTTCCTCCTACCATCTGCACGTAATCCTATGGTCTTTAATTGGTTTCGCCGCCAGTTTAATCGCTCTGAGTCCCCTTCTGAAACCCCTGCACCTGCCCCAGAACCGCAACCGGAGCCGGAGCAACTGGAGCAGGCTGAAGCGGAAAAAACTCAAGAGGCTGTAGATTATCTGGCTTGGGCAAAGGCTGCTTATCAAAATATTCAACAACAAGAAGCCCAAAAGTCTGCTGAAGTTGAGGAGAAAGTAGAAGAACCGGAAGCAGAGGTGATCCCGGAAGAACCTGAAGAACCAGAACCTACGGTTGAACCTTCAGAACCGGAACCAGAACCAGAACCGGAGCCAGAACCGGTAGTTGAGAGCAAAACAGAAACAGCGCCCGAACCGGAACCCATCATTGAAAGTGAACCGGAACCGCAACCCGAACCCACGCCAGCGCCTCTCTCCTTCCTAGAGCGAGCCAAAGCAGAGCGGGGAGCGAGGTTAGAAGAGCTGAAAGAAAAGGCAGTTGAAGAACCGGAACCAGAAACAAAACCCCGTCGTTCTCCAGCCCCTGAAGAGTTAGATGAAGATTTCCTTTGGTCGGCTGAGGTACTCGCCAAGCAAGGCAGACGACCGGATGAGGTGTCCGTAGAAGAGATTAATTGGTTACAACAGTTGCGCCAGGGATTAGGGAAAACCCGGCGCGGATTGATTAATCAATTAAAGGCGGTTGTCGGTCAAGGGCCCCTGAATGAGGACGCAGTTCTAGAAGTCGAATCCTTGCTCTTGCAGGCAGATGTAGGCGTTGAAGCCACCGATCGCATTATCGAACAATTACAAGCCAAGCTGCGCGAGGAAAGTTTACCCCCAGAACAGGCGATCGCCTACCTCAAACAACTTCTCCGTAATATTCTTGACTATCCCGGTGGCCAAGCCTACGATACCACCTTTGCCCCAGAACAAAATGTCCTCAACATTTGGATGTTAACCGGAGTCAACGGCGTAGGCAAAACCACCACCATTGGTAAATTAGCGCACTTAGCCAAAAAATCCGACTATCAATGTTTAATCGGTGCAGCCGACACCTTCCGAGCCGCCGCCGTCGAACAAGTAAAAGTTTGGGGAGAAAGAACCGGCACAGATGTGATTGCCAATCCTGGTAAAAATACAGATCCCGCAGCAGTTGTTTATGATGCCATCAACGCCGCACAATCGAGAAAAATAGACCTCTTACTCGTGGATACGGCTGGGCGACTGCAAAACAAGAAAAACTTAATGGAAGAACTGAGTAAAATTCGTCGCATTATTGACAAAAAAGCCCCCGATGCCAAAGTAGAATCTCTGTTAGTTTTAGATGCCACCCTAGGACAAAACGGCTTACGTCAAGCCCAAGTGTTTGCCGAAGTCGCCCAACTCAGTGGAGTCGTTTTAACCAAATTAGATGGTACAGCCAAAGGCGGCGTTGCCCTCGCCGTCTCCCAACAATTAGGGTTACCCATCCGCTTTATTGGTGCAGGAGAAGGTATTGAAGATTTACGTCCCTTTTCCAGCTATGAATTTGTAGAAGCCTTAATTAGTGGATAATTATGAATGTTATCTTTCGCGAATTTAATCCCTTCGATGTTTGGATCTGGATGGAATTTAATACAATTCCTAGTGATGCAGAAAAGCTGTATGTGCAAGAAGCCTTTGATGCTTGGTATTATTTGGGCAAGTTGGGCGGATTTAATGCAGAAAACCTGCAAGTGCAAGAGGAGGGTTTAGAACTGAGTTATATGAGCTATGATGGGGAGCAAGCCGATCGCTCCTTGATGGCGTTGATGCATAATATGGGAGACTTAGAATACCAGGGAAATTGGGGACGCTGTTGGTTTGACCTGGGAACCAGTGATGCTCTGGCTCTCGATATCCTGATTAATGCCTTGCGGCAACTGAGTCAGGAATACGTGGCCCTTGAAACCTTGGTTATTGGTGGCGTTAACGCAGATTGGCCGATTCCGGAAACCCAAGATACCTTTGTGCAATATTAAGTCTCATCATGTCTAAGAAAAAGCCAAAAATCCGCGTTATTGCTCTGGGGCTGATTCGAGACGGCGATCGCCTCTTCCTCTCCGAAGGTTATGATAAAGATAAAGACCAAACCTTCTATCGCGCATTAGGGGGGGGTGTTGACTTTGGGGAAACCTCCCGCGAAGCACTCAAACGGGAATTTCAGGAAGAATTAAACGCCGAACTCACCGAAATCGAGTATTTAGGCTGCATAGAAAGCATTTTTACTCATCAAAGTAAACCCGGTCACGAAATCATTCAACTCTATCGCGCCCAATTTGTAGACCCCACTTTTTATCAGCAAAACCGCTTTACCTTCCACGAAAATAAACGCAGCAAAACCGCCCTCTGGGTCAATATTGAGGCGTGTAAATCAGGAGAAGTGCGAGTTGTTCCCGCAGAATTTTTAGCCTATCTCTAGTATCGTACCTGGACTAAGTTTTAGGATTGGGTTTCGATTTTAATTTTCCCAGAGTGAAAGAAGAGGGATATATTCAAGTCTCGATCTTTAACTGCTCTTTTGATCTATGTCAACCAACTGTTGCTTCAAGTTACGAATTGCTGTGCTGGTGTTTCGCTGATAAGCAAGGGTCAAACATTGGGCAACCACATCCGCAAGGTTTACCTCTGGGAAATATTGGCTTTGGGATTGAACACTATACTCATTTCCTTGAAGTTGGTAAATCAAGAGTTTTTGGTTACGAAATAACCAAACTTCTGGCACTCGATAGGGCAGATAATCCTGGGCATCTGAATAACTGGTGACATCAATTTCCAATACCAAATCTGGTGGGGGATCATGGAGCCAATCAATCCGTTCCTTACCTGAAACAGCTTGCCAATGGTCAATATAAAAACAATAGTCCGGCTCGATGCCACTTTCTTCTGGCAGTTGCATCGTCACTGGGGTAAAGGCATCATATTCGCGCCCTGTCCAATCCAGCAACACTTTGATCAGGTCTGCGATAAGACTGGCATCTCGTCCATGTTTTGCCAAGGGAGACATGAGGAAGACTTCTCCAGAATGATATTTAATGCGGGGAATGGAACCGTCCCCCCGGCGATCGCATAAGGTTTGATACTCTTGCCAGGTTCCCGGTAGCCGCACCACACTGCCTGGTGGCAGTTGAATTTCGTCATTAGAAATAACCGCATACATGGTGGAGTTCCTCAAATGGATTGAGCATAACCTTCACATTTTACCTTCACATTTTAATAGTATTGGGGAAACGCCCGCGATCGCTTGTTCCTCTCAGAAGGCTATGATCAAGATCGAGACCAAACTTTTAGGGGTTCCCCCAAAATTTTTAACCTATCTCTAGGGGCGAAACCTATTTCGCCCCTACCAGACTTATCGGAACATACTACTGACGGAACTATCCTCATGGATGCGCCAAATGGTTTCCCCCACTAAATTCGCCACAGACAGCACTCGCAGTTGGGGAAAATGTTTAGCTTCAGGTAATTGAATCGTATTCGTAACAATCACCTCTTCCAATACGCCACTAGAGAGACGTTCAACGGCTGGATGGGAAAAAACCGCATGGGTCGCGCAAGCATAAACCTGTCTTGCACCTTTTTGGCGCAGCATTCTCGCCCCTTCGGAAATGGTTCCGGCGGTATCAATCATGTCATCGACTAATACAGCCGTTTTGCCTTCCACATCTCCAATTAGATTCAGAACTTCGGCCACATTGTGAGCTTGACGGCGCTTATCAATAATCGCTAAGGGCGCATCATTGAGTTTTTTGGCAAATGCTCTTGCTCTAGCGACTCCACCGACATCCGGAGAAACTACGACCAGATCGGGTAATTGCTTACTTAAAAGATAATCAATTAAAACGGGAGAACCATAAACATGGTCACAGGGGATATCAAAATAGCCTTGGATCTGGGCAGAATGTAAATCCATGGCTAGGACGCGACTGGCTCCAGCTTCGGTAATCAAATTCGCCACTAATTTAGCGGTAATTGATTCACGACCGGCTGTTTTACGGTCAGCTCTGGCATAACCATAGTAGGGGATAACGGCTGTAATTTGGCGGGCAGATGCTCGACGACAAGCGTCTATCATGATCAACAATTCCATTAAATGGTCGTTGACCGGGGAACTAGACGGTTGAATTAAATAAACATCGCAACCGCGAATAGACTCTTGTATTTGAACATAAAGTTCGCCATCAGCGAACCGTTTACGAACCATTGGCCCTAAATCTACCCCCAGATAGCGGGCGACTTCTTGAGCCAAAAGTAAGTTAGCAGAGCCAGCAAATAACCGAAGGCGGTTATTTTCATTGACAGATGGTAGCGTTGGCTGAATCGCCAAAGTCGCAGAACGGATCACGACAAACCCTCGAAGCGCACTCATTGGCGATCTTATCACTAGAAATTGGGTTATTATTATGTATTTTTTATGAAAAGTTTATGATTGAGCGATTAAAGAGGGGGGAGAAATAGCCCAAAAACCTGATTATGGGGTTAACTAAGGGAGAATTTGGGATTAGGGCTGGGTTAAGGATTGATGCTGGAAATCAGGCGATCGAGTTCGGCTTGCATTGTGGTTTGTACAACCTGATAGCATTGATCGACATAATAGCGATCGCGGGCTGCTTTGCGTCCGTGCCGGTCAAACCGGATGGGTTTACAGATGCGGGTATGAACCTGGATGGGTAGGGGAATGTGGGGTAGGGGGCCAAAAGCAATACCCCAGGGCAGTCCGAGATAGATGGGGAAGACTTCCGGATCGAGGTTATAGAGCCAAGGGAGTCCCCATTCATGGAGCTGTTTCATCAGGGGATAGATATCGCCGAGAACCATGAGGGTATCGTGGGCCCCGTAGGAAATGGCGGGGACGATGGGCACGTTTTGCCGCAGGGCGAGTTTAATAAATCCTTTACGGCCGGCCAATTCGATTTTATGGCGTTGGGAATAGGGACGGAAAACGTCTTGCGCTCCTCCGGGATAGACGAGGACGCTGGCTCCTTTTTGGAAGGCGGCGATCGCCATTTTTGGGTTGGCTCGAATGGCTCCAAGGGCGACCACTTCCTGGGCGACACGGGGGTTGATCGTCCAGATATGGGGGTGCGTTAGTCCGTAAACCAGGCGCTGTGTGCCAAAATGACGAAACCAGTCATAAATCATCATTACCATGTCTGGAGAGGCTAAACCGCCGTTATGGGAGCCAACAATCAGGACGGGTTCATCGGTGGGAATCTGATGCCAACCCTCCGTTTGCACCCGAAAATAGTAATCATACAACCAGCCCCAAATCGACATCCAGGATTCAATCACTTCGGGGTTTCGTTCGTCTAGAGACCATCCATCTCCTGGTTTTTGATGCAGATTGTTGGTCATGGGGGGTTCAGAGCGGCGATCGCATCCTAGGGGACGCGGGTCAAATCTTCATCTTTAACCACTCTTTTGATCTCTGTCAACTTAAGTTTATACAGCAGAGTCTTATGCTAACCATAGCTGTCCTCACTAAGTTCGTATCATTGTGTTAAGGTCTGTTTCAGTTTAGTTACATTCAGCCGTAAGTGGCCCAGAAAATTCCCAGAAAGTGATACGATTCCATTCGTGTTGTGTAACGATTGTGGAGAAAACCTTTGGGTATAAGGGTTGCTGTAGTTGGATCGGGGCCAGCAGGTTCAAGCACTGCTGAGACCCTAGCAAAGGCAGGGATTGAAACCTATCTGTTTGAGCGTAAGCTAGACAACGCGAAACCCTGCGGTGGAGCGATTCCCCTCTGTATGGTAAGTGAATTTGACTTACCCCCCCAGATTATTGACCGGCGCGTGAGAAAAATGAAAATGATCTCACCGTCGAACAGAGAAGTCGATATTAATTTAGACCGGAACGACGAGTATATTGGTATGTGTCGCCGGGAAGTGCTAGATGGCTTCATGCGCGATCGCGCGGCTGAACTCGGCGCGACTTTAATTAACGGCACGGTTCATAAACTCGAACTTCCGACCAATAGTACAGATCCCTACACCCTGCACTATAGTGACCATTCTCAGGGAGGTACGGTGGGAGTCGCCAAAACCCTCCAGGTGGATGTGGTAGTCGGTGCAGATGGGGCCAACTCCAGGGTCGCTAAAGCGATTAAAGCAGGAGACTATAATTATGCGATCGCCTTCCAAGAGCGTATCCGTCTCCCTGACCATCTGATGAATTACTATGAAGACCTGGCGGAAATGTATGTCGGAGACGATGTATCCCCAGACTTCTACGCTTGGGTATTCCCGAAATACGACCATGTGGCCGTGGGAACGGGAACCATGAAAGTGAACCAAGCCAAAATTAAACAACTACAAGCCGGAATTCGGGCCCGGGCAGCCAAACGCTTGGTGGGTGGAGAAATCATTAAAGTTGAAGCTCACCCCATCCCCGAACATCCCCGTCCTCACCGGGTACGCGGTCGAGTTGCCCTTGTCGGTGATGCAGCAGGAACGGTAACTAAATCTTCCGGAGAAGGGATCTACTTTGCGGCTAAATCCGGTCGCATGTGCGCGGAGGCGATCGTCGAGTTTTCTAACAATGGTCAACGCATTCCCACGGAAGAAGACCTCAAGGTTTACCTCCAACGCTGGGATAAGAAATATGGTTTGACCTACAAGGTACTCGATATCCTGCAACAGGTCTTCTATCGCACCGATGCCACCCGCGAAGCCTTTGTAGAGATGTGTTCGGACAAAGATGTACAACGGCTCACCTTTGACAGCTACTTGTACAAAACCGTGGTTCCTGCCAATCCTTTAGTACAAATGAAGATTACGGCTAAAACCATTGGTAGCTTGCTCCGGGGTAATGCCCTAGCTCCTTAAGTGCTGTAAGGTGACATACTGTAGTAATCACCGATTAGAATAAAGATTATATCGAATCCTCCCTCTACATGAGGGAGGATTTTTTCATCAATCGCCCAAATCTTGAATCGCTTGCCCCCAATTGCCAGAGAGACTATAGTTTAAGCTTAAAATCTTGAGCCATAATCCCGGATAGCGATCGCCCATCCATCCCGCACACCATCGAGTAAACTGGGGAAACCAGGGACGTAACAGGGCGTGAATAAAAGCCTTCGTGGTAAAACTGCCATAGGTCGATAACCAGCGCAACAGATCCTTGGCTCCCGCTAAGTCCCAGATCCACAGGAGTAAGGCAGGATTTTTGAAGGCTGCTTTTAAGGCTAACCGGTTAAATAACAGCCAAGTGGTGCGATCCTTGATAAAAGTATCCGCCACTTCTGGCGGTTCATCGGCCAATAACCCGAAAAACGTATTCAGCATGGAGTTAATGAGCTGGGGTTGAATATGGCGATGGGTGGGAACCATCATCCCCTTAGAAAAGAGCCAGGTGACGGCGGTATTATCTTGATAGGCACGAATGGCGGCTAGATGTTGACTGCTCAGTAGATCGTACTTGAGCGCCACATCTAGCAGAGCAGTTAACCGGGGAAGGTTACGCACCAAGGAGCCAAACCCAGTAAACACCAAGGGAGACTGGAGGGAGGCCGCATCACCAATGGCCAAGACGCGATCGGCCGCTATAATGCGATCGCTATTACCTAAACTAAAATGTCCCGGAATATAGCCAAAAGTCGGCTTTTTCCACACCAATTGATCCAGATCGCAGCGTCGATACTCCGGCAAAATCGTAAAAAAGTCCTCATACATTTCCAGCAAAGAACCCGGATTATCGGGATGCACTTGATGATAGTGGAACAGATAAAACGTTAACTCTTGACCCGCCCCAGGGAATAACTCCCAAATCAACTGCCGTCCCCTAGAAACATCCCCATGGCTATTCAAAACATCCCCATAATCAGAATCCCAAACTCCCGGTTCAAACCCGCCATCAATCATCGCGCCCACGGTGGGACAAACACTATCAAATGCCCGATTTCCATTCAACTGCCAGGCAATGGGCGAAGCTGTCCCCATAGCATCAATCAGCAGCCGCCCTTGCACTTGAGATGTTTCCCCAGTGCCCAAATGCTTTAAGGTCAACCTCACCCCATTGTCGGCCACTTCCGCATATTGAAATTCCGTTTCATCCCGAATTTCGCCCCCCGCTTGCCGTAATTTTTCGCCGCAACTGCCCAACAGCTTATCGGAAGCCATGGCAATATTCAACACTTTAGGCGTGTGCAAGACTTTAGCTCTCAGATGCTCCGGATTATTGCTATCGAAAAACTTATTAAATCCATCTACATATTCCCGTGCAATTAAGTCTTCAAACTCATCTTCCGTAAACAAGCCTAACTCAATTAATCGAGCAAATTCATCCCTAGAAATATTCCATTCCCGATTCATGCGACCATAGGGCAAACGCTCAATCAATAACACCCGATAGCCTCGCGCTGCCATGACTGCGGAATGGATAGCTCCCAATGCACCGCCGATATAAATTAAATCGTAAGTATTCTCTGCCGATAAAGGGGTTTGCAACGGGCGAATGACTGGGCTAGGAATTTGGGGATTTCGCACATTTTCCCGCCATCGTTTTTCCCACCAATATACCCGGTTTAGGTCGTATTCTCCCCTGGGCATTTTCTGGAAATAGCGCACCGTTTGCGGATAATAGGGGGCTAAGGCTTCAAAAATGGACTGTTTGGAGAGGTCGATTTCTGGAGGTTCCGGGTATTCGTGGGGGAATTGTCGCTGGAGCTGGTTTTTGAGGTGATTAATCACTCTGCCCTCTTGGGGAATGGGCGTGTTTGACCAACGGAAGAGTTTTAGATAAGTGGTGCGCTGTACTGACCAAACGAACAGGGACAGGGGGTCTCGTTGAGGGAAATGGAGCCTGAGACCATCGGCAGTGAGGAACTTCTCCCCGATGGGGGGGTCGTAGTGTTGCTGTAACCAAGTACGCACAGCAGAGGTATCGGGTTGGGGGATTTCTAAATAGAGGAGTTCTTGCATGGATTCTGAAGGAGGGCTTAAAAATACAAAACCAGTCTTGACAAAAACAAAAAATGTGTTATAATCGCGGTTACGTGATTATAATAATGTTACAAAAGTTTACATTATTCTCATTATCCCTTCAATTGAGGTTAAACCGATTCAGATAACGATGAACTACCCAATTCCAGAGCATTCTCAAGATATCATAGCGTTGCGCCACAAGCCTGTAGATGAGGAGTTGGTGGCGGCAGCGATCGCCGGAGTGATTAAGATTTCCCGTTCCCAAGGTCAATCCTTAGAGGATCTCAGAGAAGAAATCTTAGCCGATGATGGCTTTTTAGATGCTTCTCAACGCAGTTGGTTAAGTCATGTGCTGGCAGATGCCTGGCATTTAGAATTAGGAACCTCGGATCGCAGACCCTAATTTAGATACACTAAGAACAGGGAAAAGTAAGGGAGGGAGTTGCAGATCGGGAGAACTCGATCTGAGGAAAGTCCGGACTCCCGAAAGACCAGACTTGCTGGGTAACGCCCAGTGCGAGCGATCGTGAGGAGAGTGCCACAGAAACATACCGCCGATGGTGCATCAAGCACACAGGTAAGGGTGCAAGGGTGCGGTAAGAGCGCACCAGCAGTATCGAGAGGTACTGGCTCGGTAAACCCCGGTTGGGAGCAAGGCAGATGGAACTAAGGTTGGTCTTTTACCGGTTCCAGCATAATGAAACCGCTAGAGGTATGGGGTAACCCATATCCCAGATAGATAATTCCCCCCAAGCTCTCATAGCAGATCTTGGAGAACAGAATCCGGCTTATGACTTACTTTTCCCTCTTTTTGTATCAGGAAATAGGTTGGGTTTAAGATATGCGGTTGAGGCGGTTGCGTACAGAGAGACGGAAGATCGATCGCACACAAAAGATGATAAACACGCCCGATCCACACAGGAGAGCGATCGCCCATCCTGAAAATTGACCGACAAACAGGATACTACTAGAAATCAAGGTAAAGCCAGCCCCATAGAGATAGAGTAAGCTTTGTAGTCCTAAGCTGAGAGACTCTAAGAGACGATCGCTCTCTTTAGCCCTCACAGAAAACGCTAAGTCTCCGGTTTCCATCCGTTTTTCTAACTGTTCAAACCATTGATCGGTAACCGTTGGTTTTTCAAAAGGAGACTGCACCCACAACTTCACCTGTCGTAGAGTTTCCCCCACTAAATATCTTGTCCCTTTTCCTGCGGTGACTTCCCGAATAAAGGGTTGAGAAGAAGCCGCTAAATTATATTCTGGGTCTAAAATGCGGGCGATACCATCAAGAGTTGTGAGAGCTTTTAACACAAACGTCATCTCGGCGGGTAAGCGGAACGGTTGCTGCTCAAACATGGTATAGAGTTCATCCTTAATTAAAGTAAACTCGCGGAAATTCACCGGCCGTTCCGTAAACCGATCCAACAAAAACGTAATCAAGCGGCGCACAGGGGTCATATCGGCCATGGGTTCAATTAATCCCATGTTGATTAGGGTCTCGACTACCTCATCCGTATCTTTGCGTAAGACAGCAAAAAAATTGCGGATCATTTGGTCTTTAGCTAAAGACTGAATTTCCCCCATCATGCCAAAATCATAGAAAATCAGTTGCCCTTTGGAGGTTACCGCTAAATTACCGGGATGGGGATCGGCCTGGAAAAAACCATCTAAGAGGAGTTGCTTGAGATAACAACAAATGCCAATTTGATTAATTTTCTGAGGATCTAAACCGCAGGCAATCAGGGCTTCCCGATTATCGACTTTAATACCGGGTAAATATTCAATCGTTAACACTTTTTGGGTGGTGTAGCGCCAATAAATGCGGGGAACAATAATTTCGGGATAGTTGGCAAAGTTTTGCTGAAAGCGGTCTGCATTTAAGGCTTCTTGTTTATAGTCAATTTCTTGATAGAGAATGCGAAAAAATTCATTATAGATGGTTCGCAGTTCATACTTGCGCGTCCAGGCAAACAGGAGTTCGGTGACTTGGATGGCTCGATAAATGGCTTTAGCATCCACATCAAATAATGCTCTTAAACCAGGACGTTGAACTTTGATCACCACTTCTTCCTGGGTGTGGAGGGTGGCGCGATGGACTTGGCCGAGACTGGCAGCCGCGAGGGGAATGGGGTCAAAGTCTTGGAAAATTGCGCCCACAGATGCGGCAAGTTCGAGTTCGATAATGGCGATCGCCGTTTCTGGGTTGAAAGCAGGAACTTGATCTTGCAGTTGTTCCAGGGCTTCTACATATTCCGTAGGCAGGAGATCCGCTCTGGTGGAGAGAGATTGACCGATTTTAATAAACGTGGGCCCTAGTTTAAGCAGGGTTTTCACCAAACCCCTAGCTCGTTTACGTTTGAGGGCGGAAGAGGGCCCCCCGCGCCAGCGATCCCAGAGCAACAGAGCAATGAAGCGAAAGGCCGCCAAAAAAACTTGAATTTGACGGATGACGGGAGAATAGGTGAGTTGTTGCCAGCGCCGGGATCGAGGTTGAGTAATTTTGAGCATTCTGGGGGTTACCCGTTAAGATTCACAACCGCTATCACAGCCTAGCATTAACTCTGGGGAAGGATAAGCGTAAAACAAGTTTCCCAGGAGGATCGAGAGTTTAGGGGCTGACTGCTGACGGTAATGGTTCCTCCTAATTGTTCCACTAAAGCTTTCACCAGGGCTAGACCTAAACCGGTTCCGGCGATCGCCCGATCGGTGATTCCTGTTCCACGACGGAATTTATGGAAAATTTCTGGTAATTCCTGCTCCTCAATGCCTATTCCTTGATTGGCGATCGCCACTTGCACCCCCTCTATCCCCTCTGCGTGATAGGGTTCGACGGCGATCTTCACCTGAGTCTGGACATCAGAGAATTTGCCCGCATTGGTTAATAGTTCTGCCAGAATGCGCTTGAGGCTTTCGGGTTCTGTTTCCACGGTTTTCACGTCTGGGGCGATTTCTAGGTCTAAAGTCAACTGCTTATGGCTCCATTGACTCTCAAATCCGGCGGTCATGTTATCCATCAGCCCTTGCAGTTCCAAGGCTTGACGCTCCATGTCCACCGTCTGTTCTTCCAATTCTTGCAGGGCTAGTAAGTCATTGATCAGATGGATTTCCTGTTGGCATTGGCTCTCTAAAATTTCCAGATATTTTTGTTGGCGATCGGGCGAAATTCCCGGTTGACGTAACATCCGGATCGCCAAGCTCATGCTGGTTAAAGGAGTCCGCAATTCATGACTAATGGTACTTAAAAATTCATCTTTTAGTTCATTAAGATGACGCAGTTCTTCCACCTGGCGGCGAGTTTGTTCATAGAGTTTCGCCTGCACCTTGAGGCTTAATTCCAGTTGGGCTGTGCGTTCAGCGACTAAGACCTGGACTTGGCGCAACCTCTGGGACATGGCTGGCCCCGCATGGGATACAGAAGCGTCAGTTTCTAGTGATGCCATCTCCCAGTCTACGTTATGATTTTCCATATCATGATTCCACTCTGGAGGACAAGCATCAAGAGATTTTAAGAGATAGGGTAGGTTATAATGGGTGGAGTTCACCTTAAGGGTACAATTCATATCCGTGTTTTCCCTTGCTTTCAGAACATTGTGTGGCATCATGGTGTTGTACCCCCAGATTGATGAAGAATCAGTGAAAAAAACCGTAAAAGGGTTAAGATCGAATCAGATATCTATGGCTCAATGGCGAATAGAAAAGGGTTGAAACTAACTCTAATTCTTTAATCCATTGGGGAAGATTTCTAATCCACAAAGCCTAATCACAGGGTACAATAAGGTTCTACCAAAAGAAATCCGAAAATTCCGCAAACTTTTTCCCCAGGCAAGCCATTTCGTCCAAAGTGCCTCTTTTTTTATCTTTTTTTAATCTTTTCGTAAGCAATCAACCTAGGCTAGGCCATGACCCAGGTACAAGACTCCCCAGAATTCCCGCCCACCCTTTCTTCCCCCATTATTGGAACCGTCAAAGGCCCAGGTGAAACGGGAAATCAATATGTGTTTATTACAACGAATAATCGCCAAGTCAAAATCGGGGAATTTGTTTATTATTCGTTGGTTTCTGGGGATCGAGAGCGGGAAATTCTCGGCAAAATATCAAAGATAAGTCTAATCGATCACTTACCCGATCGCATCTTTGCAGATCCAGAAACCAGTCCAGAGGCGATCGCCGCTTTAGTCGGATTTACGGATAAAAATCCAGAATTGTATGAAGTGACGGTAGATGTAATTGGGTATTTTCACCCCAACTTAGGATTTCTTAACCCTCGCCAGTCCCCCAATCCGGGAGCTAAGGTGATGTTAGCGAGCGATCGCCTCTTACAGTCGGCAATCAACCGCAAACAGCAAGCAGAAGTGGGGAGCGCCCACATGGGGTCAATTCTCCTGCGTCCCGGTGGCAATGTGCCCGTGGTATTAGATGTGAAAGAATTAGTCAGTACCCACTTAGCCATTCTTGCGGGCACGGGTTCCGGTAAATCCTACACGGCTGGGGTACTGATTGAAGAATTTCTCGCCCCCCATAACCGCGCCCCCGTCTTAATTTTCGACCCCCACGGAGAGTATGGAACCTTAGCCGACTTACAAGGCCATGGCGCATTTCGCGGCGAAGATGGCTATAGTCCCCAAGTGAAAATTTTGCTGCCAGAAGACGTGCATATTCGGCTGTCGTCTTTGGACTACTACGATATTTTGATGCTGTTGCCGACGATGAGCGATCGCCAACAGTCCATCCTCAGCAAAGCCTTCAACATCCTCAAAAAGCACAAAAACTCCGAATATCGGTGGGATGTACAAGACCTGATCGCCGCCGTTTATGAAGCCGATCGCCAAACCGACGACGAAGGGAACGAAAAAGTGGGAACTTCAGCGCCCGCTCTAGAATGGAAACTCGAACGGTTAGAGCGATCGCCCCATTTCCACGCCTACAAACACCTCACCCCCCAAAACCTGTTTGAACCCGGACAAGTCACCGTTCTGCAAATGAACGAAATCCCCCAAGAAGAACAACAAGTCATCTGCGCCGCTCTCCTGCGCCAAAGCTATCAAGCGCGGATGAACACGCAAAAACAAAACCTCCTCCCCGACGATGACAACTATCTTCCCTTCCCCGTCTTCATCCTCCTCGAAGAAGCCCATCGCTTCGCCCCCGCTCACGAACCCTCCCGGTGTAAAGCCATGCTACGAACCATCCTCAGCGAAGGGCGTAAATTTGGTTTAGGAGTCGGACTGATCACCCAGCGCCCCGGTAAACTCGACTCCGACGTACTCTCCCAATGCATGAGCCAATTTCTACTCCGCATCATCAACCCCGTAGACCAAGACAGCCTCAAACATGGGGTCGAAGCCGCCGGACGGGACTTGCTCAACGAACTGCCCGCCCTCACCAAAGGTCAAGCCATCATTGCCGGAGCGTGCGTCAATACCCCCGTTCTCTGTCGCATCCGCCAACGGCTCACCCGTCACGGAGGCGACACCCTCAACGCCCCCGAACTCTGGCAACATTACTTCCAAAAAGACCAGCAGCAACAACGGCAAGCCAGCGCCGCCCCGCCAGCGAAACGAGAAGCCCCCCAAGTGTTTAATGGCAGAAGTATCGATTGATATGTGGCGATCGGTCTATATTAGCGAAATGAATAAGTAATGGGTACTATGAACTTTTACACCGGGTTGATCGTCTCTAGATCTATAGAGACTAGACCAGCCCTGTATTTTCCTGAAGTCTGAGGGGATGAGATGAATAGTGAATTAGGTCATGCTTAATGTACCTGAGTTTCTATCAAATTCCCCGATCGATGGGGTGAAGGAGAAGGTTATCATGTGGAACACTCGTAAAATTGCACCGATTATGATCCTATTGTGTTTAGGAATGAATCCTGTTTATGGCCATCTTCTGCCCTCGGAGCAACCCCTAGACTCTTTTGCGACTTCCGAGCAGAGCAACCCCAATCTCATACAACCCTTGGTGAATCCAGCAGCCAGAGATCAACGGGGCGGCCGAGGAGATTGTACCTGGTTAGGATGCTAGTATCAATTAACAATTAACAATTAACAATTAACAATTAATAATTAACAATTTTCATGTCGGCAACAGCCGAAAAAATTAAAAATGGGTCTTGGTTGGGGGCCCAATGTCCCCATTCCCTATTCCCCATTCCCTATTCCCTATTCCCCATTCCCTAGCGCGTAGCGCTACACGAACTTATGACCATAGACTTAGGGCGATTCTACCAAGCTTGTAATCCATCTGCACCGTTAGACTTGGGCGATCCAGACAACCGTCGTTATTATATTGATTTTTCTTCTGTGCGGGGGGGCAAAATTGTCAAAGCTTTGGGTCGTACGATCATCACCCTATCCCCCGATCGCCCCACTTGCCAACTGTTCACCGGCCATATTGGCTGCGGGAAATCCACCGAACTCCTGCGCTTAAAGGCTTTGCTAGAAGAACAAGGCTTTGAGGTCGTCTATTTCGAGTCCTCAGAAGACCTGGATATGGGCGATATCGACATTACCGACATTTTACTGGCGATCGCCCGTCAAGTCAGCGAACATCTACAGCAGCGCTCCATCGAACTGCAACCGCGCACCTTCAAAACCCTGCTCAAAGATGCCGTAGACTTCCTCCAAACCCCCATCGACCTCAGTGCCGAAGCCTCCATTCCCGGAGTCGGAGACCTCAGCGCCAACACGAGCGGCGAAATGGAATTTTCCCTTCCCCTCGGTATCGCCAAAATCACCGCCAAAACCAAAGAAAGCCAAAAACTGCGCCATCGTCTCCGCAACTATCTCGAACCCCGAACCGCCAGTATCTTAGCAGCCATTAACCAAGAACTGCTGCAAGTCGCCAACAGCCAACTCAAGCGTCAGGGAAAAAAAGGATTAGTCGTTATCGTCGATAACCTCGACCGGGTACATAATCAAGCCGGGCCCACCGGACGACTCTTACCCGAATATCTCTTCATTGACCGGGGAGCGCAACTGCGTCAACTCGACTGTCACCTCGTCTATACCATTCCCCTCTCCCTGATTTTTTCCAGTGAATGCGAAACCCTCAAAAATCGCCTCGGAGGAGGCATTACCCCCAAAGTCTTACCCATGGTTCCCGTCAAAACCCGCAGTGGACAACCCTTTTCCCAGGGAATGGAACTGTTGCACCATATGGTCTTAACCCGTGCCTTTCCAGACCAAACCCTAGAAGAACAGCAAGGCCATATTTTAGAACTCTTTGACCACCCCGACACCTTAGACCGGCTCTGTGAAGTCAGTGGGGGTCACATGCGAAACCTGTTAGGAATGCTCTTTAGTTGTCTGCAACAAGAAGACCCGCCCTTTACACGGGATATACTAGAAGCAGTGATTCGAGACCGCCGGGATTATTTAACCACCTCCATTAAGGATGAGGAATGGGAACTGTTGTATCGGGTGGTTAATCACCAAAGCGTACAGGGAGACCTCGAATACTTGACCCTATTACGGAGCATGTTCGTCTTTGAGTATCGAGATTCAGAAGGCTCTTGGTTTGCCCTTAATCCTGCCCTATGCGAGCATCAAAAGTTTAAACAATGGTTAGCACAGAACAACAGTGGGAAGATTGCGACTTCATAGACAATGAACGGGCCCTGAACCAGTTGGCGCGAGCGATTACCCTGTCTCAAGGTCAGTTTTCCTTAATTCTGGTACGCTGTAACTATGGTCAACTGCGAGAAAAGGTATTAGAGCAGCTATCGGAGGTGTTGAAGGCGCGATCGCCTAATTTTTCCTCGTTTAGATGCCTGCAATTATCCCCCAATGTTACCCATCTCTATCGCAGCGTTAAAGCCGATCTAGCCCTAACTCCAGATCAACCCTCTGCATTATTGGTCTTAGGTCTAGAATCGGTCATTAACTTAGAAGAAATCTTAATTTCCACCAACGTTATCCGGGACGAATTTCGCAAACAACTCAACTGTCCCCTCGTCTTATGGGTTAACGATCGCCTACTCTATCAATTTTTGCAACTTGCCCCCGATTTTGCCAACTTTGCCGCCAATCCCATCTCCTTCGATCTCAGCACCAAAGCGCTCTCGACCCTCATTCTCCAAAAATCCCAAACCTTATTAAATAATCTCTTAAGTCGTGAGCAGAAACAACTTCTCACCTTTCCCCTCTCTTTTATTAACTCCAAACGGGGAGGATGCGGCCAACATCGAGCCGAGTTAGAATTTGCCCTCTCGACCTTAGAGCGTCGAGAAGCCCTGTTTGCTCCCGGTTTACAAGCAAGAGTTGCCATTCTGTTAGGTCATGACCGACTGATGCAAGGTCAGATTGAAGCCGCGATCGGCTATTATCAAACCGCCTTAACTTACGAACAACAGTTATCCTCTGACGGCAATTTAGAGCATCAAGGCTTACTCCTATTTTATCTGGGCCTCTGTTATTTTTATCCCGCCCAAGAGAAGCCCGAACAGCAAGAATTATGGGAACAATCTTGGTATTATTTTCATCAATCTATACAGTGCTTTCAAGAGGCTGGACGGCAAGATTTAATGGCACAAATCACGGGACAAGTCAGTGATGTACTGCAACATTTGCAAGACTGGGAAACCCTGTTAGAGTTTACCCAAACGTCCCTAAATTTACATCAGCAGTATGGCTTACCCCTTCAGTTAGCTCTCGATTATGGTTTTTTAGGCAAACTAGCCCTAGGACAAGAAGAATGGGAAACAGCCCGCGATCGATTCGAGCAATGTTTAGCCATCTTAGATTCAGAAATAGACCCCAGTGACAGCAATACTTTCACCCCTGTATCCCAGGGATTATACCCTCTCCTTTGGTCTCAGTTATTTCAATTACAATTCGTTCGATGTTTGCGCCATCTGAAGCAGCAGGAACGGGCAAATCAGAAGTTAACACAAGCAAAACAGAAGCTAAAAATAGCGATCAAAGAAAGCAATTCTCGCCACGACCCACACCGATATTTACGCTTATTAAAAGGCGTGCGATCGCTCTATTTTCACGAACAGTGTTATCGAGAAGCCTTCTTACTCAAACAAGAACAGCGTGCCGTCCAATCCCAGTATGGATTACGCCCCTTTGTCGGTGCAGCCCAATTAAGACCCACTCAACAAGCCTTAAATCCCCTCTTTTCTAATCCGATAGAAACCGATGAAAAAATGGGAGGAGTTGCCGAAGCCATCTCCACCTCGAACCGTCAAAATGATGTTCAAAACCTAGTTTATCGGATTAGTCGTTCCGATTATAAAATTACCGTCATTCATGGCCCTTCTGGAGTCGGAAAAAGTTCAATTGTTAATGCAGGATTAGTACCCACTTTACACCGAAAAACTCTCGGCGATCAAATTCCGATTCCCGTCGTGATGCGGGTCTATTCCGATTGGGTAGTGAACTTGGGGAAAGCCTTACAGGAATCCTTAAAACCCTTTCAATTTAGCCATTCTGAACTTTCCGATTACACCCCAAAACTTTATCTGCAAAACTTAGATGAAATCGCCGAGCAAAATGGATTAACGGTACTCATTTTTGACCAATTTGAAGAATTTTTCTTTGTCTGCGATCGGACTGAAAAACGACAAGAATTTTATCAATTTTTAGAACACTGTTTGCATCGCTCTGGACTCAAAATTATTATTTCGATTCGGGAAGATTATTTACACCATCTCTTAGAAATTGAACAAAATATATCCTTAGAGGGTATCGGCTGTAATTTGCTCGATAAAAGTAACCGCTATGCATTGGGTAATTTTTCCAGAGCGCATACCTTTGAAGTCATTAAAAATTTGACTCGTCACACTCAGTTTGAACTCGATGATGATTTAATTGAAGCCTTAGTTGCAGATTTATCTGTGGGAACCCATGAAGTGAGACCCATTGAATTACAAATTGTTGGCTCTCAACTTCAAGACCTCAACATTACCACATTAGAACAATATCGTCAAGTAGAATCCAAGCAGAAATTAGTCGAGAACTTTTTGAACTCCGTCATTGAGGATTGTGGCCAAAAGAATGAGTATCACGCCCGCAAAGCGGTTTACTCTTTTATTGATGAAGACGGAAATCGCCCCCTAAAAACCAAGTCAGAAATTTTAGTAGAAATGGGTTCCGATCTCGCCTCCGAAACCCTGACCCTAATTTTAGAAATTTTCTGTGGTTCAGGCTTAATTTATCTGATTCCCGAACAACCCGAACCGCGCTATCAGTTGATTCATGATTATCTAGTGGAGTTTATCCAAACCCAGAAAAATCAGGCGATTAATCAGGAGCGATCCCAACTTCAGCAACAAAATGCCCAAAACCAGAAAGAAATTGACCAATTACGCCATCAAAATTTGCTCATTTCTAAGTTAGCGGATGAGCGCTATGAACTGGTGGAAAAAAACTTGGGGGATTATAGTCCTGATGCTGAAAATCATTCCATTTCTGACTCCGAAGCCCTAGATCAGGAAAAGCAACGGTTTTCAGAAGGACAGTTTATGCTGGACAAACTACGCCAAGAGAATGATTTATTAACCGCATTAGCTGAAGCGAAAGCGAAAGAAAAAAAGAGCGAAAAACAGCGCAAATTGATCTTAAATTCTCTTTTAGTGGGTGCAGGTTGTTTTATTGTCGGGTTAACAGGATTTGCTTGGAATGGAGTGATTAATCAAATCAAAACGTTAGGCACATCGTCCGAGGCTTTAGTGGGATTAAATAAAGAAATTGAAGGCTTAACCACAGGAATTAAAGCAGGAGAGCAAATTAAAACTACACCATTTGTGCCAAAATCGGTGTCGGATACGATTGAGAAAACCTTATCCTATGCCGTTTACAAAATTAGCGAAGAAAATCGCTTAGAGGGTCATAAAGATGGGGTTTATGCAGCCACCTTTAGCCCCGATGGAAAAGTGATTGCTACCGCAGGAGAAGACCGCACAATTCGCATTTGGGATGAACAAGGAAAGCCTGGTTTTACCATTCCCGGTCATACAGAGGTTATTACCAGTTTAGTATTTCTAGACGATGGCCAACGGTTAGCATCTGGCAGTTGGGATCATACGATTAAAGTATGGAATTTAGGCCAGTTGCCTGAGTTGGCCGCAGTAACCAGCTCAGATCGGATAGAATATGTGGAATTAAAGGGCCATACTGACCAAATTATTGACCTAGCTGCTAATCAAGATCTAGAGAATCCGTTAATGGCTTCTGCTAGTCGCGATAAAACGGTGAAAATATGGAACCAAGATGGCTCTGAGGTAGTGAGTTTACCCCATGATTCTTCAGTTTTAAGTGTGGTATTTTCTCCCGATGGTCAGTGGGTGGCGACGGCGAGTTTAGAGCGTAAAATTCGTTTTTGGCGCTTGGATGGAACCCTCGTGAAAACGTTTATCACTGAGCAAGAAGTGTATGGGATGAGTTGGTCGCCCAGGGGATTGTTGGCGGTTGCCGGTCAGGTAATTGAGGAGCAAACAGGTCAGCGAAAAGGAACGGTTGGTTTTTGGACTGAAGAAGGGTTGATTACTGAAATTGAAGCCCATGACGATACAGTTTTGGATGTACGATTTAGTGCGGATGGTGAACAGTTTGTAACGGCCAGTAAGGATAAGACGATTAAAATTTGGAGTGCTTTAGATGGCACTTTACAAAAAACGTTAATGGGTCATACCCATTGGGTTCCCAAGGTGGCGTTTAGTCCGGATGGAAATCGCATTGTTTCAGCAAGTTTGGATAAGTCGGCGAAGGTGTGGCGTTTGAATAAGGCTTTGATGGAGGTTTGGGACGGGGGTGGGCCGCTCAATGGGGTGAGCGTGAGTGGAAATGGTCGGAAAATTGCCACGATTGGGGAGAATGGCATGATTACCCTATGGCAGCCGGATGGGAGGAAGTTGAAGTCCTGGAAAGGTCATCAGGGAGAGGTTTGGGGGGTGGCGTTTACACCAGATAGCCAGCAGTTGGTAACCGCAGGGGACGATCGCCAAGTCAAAGTCTGGAACCTAGAGGGAGAGCTGCTGCAATCTCTGAAAGGTCATCGGGATGTGGTTCTCAGTGTCAGTGTCAGTCCGGATGGTCAGTTGATTGCTTCTGGGAGTAAGGATTATAGGGTGAAGTTGTGGCGCAGAGATGGCACATTATTAAAAACCTTGGTTACGGATAATTCTGCCATTAATTGGGTCAGTTTTAGCCCCGATGGTCAGCTTGTGGCTGCTGCCAGCGATGAGGGACGGGTGAAGCTCTGGCGCACAGATGGCACTCAGGTGGGCACTCTGCGCCATCGGGCAGGAGTTTGGGGAGTAACGTTTTCTCCCGATGGTCAGGCGATCGCCACAGCCAGTTATGATAGTCGGGTCAAACTCTGGAACCGCCAAGGGCAACTCCTGGTTGAACCCCTGGAACATGAAGGCAACACGGTCACCAGTGTTGTTTTTAGTCCAGACGGAGAACGATTAGCATCCGCCAGCCATAACATGATTCGCCTCTGGCGCAAAGATGGAACCTTACTGCATGTACTGACTGCAAGTTCCCATCGTTCCATCAACGGACTCAGTTTTACCTCCGATGGCAAAACCCTGATTTCCGTCGGTGGAGATGGACGGGTTACTCTATGGCATTTAGAGCAGTTAGAGCTTGACCAGTTGCTGGAAACAGGGTGTGAATGGTTACAAGGCTATTTGGAGAATAATCCCACCGGCCAAGAAGAGAGCCTCTCTCTGTGCGATTGAAGAGTAATACAGTGATCAAACAGAGACTTGTACTTTCTCTTGTACCTGGAGAGATTGCTGAACCTGAACAAAAGCGTCATAAATCGCAACTTCTGATTGCACAGCTTCAAAGCTCACTACTAAACAATAAGGTACAGTCGCATCTTCATTCTGATTCCAACCCGGATGTGCAACTACAGCAATACAGAATCCCTCACGTAAGTTATAGGACTTTACTATTGCCCAGTCTTTCTGAATCGTTCCATTACTTCTTGATATTTTCTTAACTATACCATCAATTCCTTTCGGTCTCTTCTTTCCCTGAGAATCAGGTTTGAATTGCTTTTTTCCTAGTGTCCACTGAAATCCATCTGCACCTTTTTCTACATCCTCTCCAGCTTTATATTCTTTAATAACTTTTTCCAGAAACCGATCCGGATTTTCTCCTCGGTTACTACATCTCCAATCTAACCAAGTCGATAAATACTTGCGACGATGCCGACGAGTTCGACGAGGTTCAGCCACATAAGACAAAGTGATTTCAACCAGAAAATCAAGGTCTTCATCCGGTCTTAGAAACATCTCTGGAATCTGAACTTGATAAACTCTAACTCCTCTAGCGCTAATCCTCTCATTGCCTGGAGTAATTAATGTTATACGATTGGGAGTATTCTCTAGAGCGCGATCAAGATTAGGGATACCATAACCCATTGTCCGAATCCCTTGATAGAGTTTTTCTTTTGATTCATTTGTCCAGTCCGGTAAACGTGCTGATTGAACAATTAAAGCACGATAAAGTAAAGCACTCTCTTGAGGAAATTCTGCGGCTAGAGCAGCAGCAATGTGAGAGACTTTAGGCACGGCAAATGAAGTCCCCACAGCATCAGCACTAACTGGTTTACCTCCATTGCGGGTTGAACGTACTAGCTCAGGACAAACACCTTCTGGTGTGGAAAAATTTGGTGAAATTGCTGAGTCAGTAACATAATCTCCACCATACTCAACAACTTCAGGTTTAATCGTGTCCCAAATTCCTAATCCCGTACAAGAGAAAGCAGAAGGATGATCTTTTTCTGCCATTGACCGCAAATTGGAATCTTTATAAGTCACATGAGCAACAGAGCCAACAGTTAAAGCCTGGAAACTTTGAGCAGGATTGGCAATCCTTGCAGATTTCTCCAATAAATAATCTGGGTAATATTGTCCCTTTTGAAGATGATAATCAATAGATGGTCGGGTTATAAAGTCTGTTTTAGGATTTAGGTTGCCTGCTGCTACTATAAGTAGAATATCTCCTTCTTTCTCCCAAGTAAGCTTATCTATCGTAGCAGCCCAAGCAGACATAGATTGTGTTCTGCAAGGACGAATCGCGGCAATAGAGTGATTAAAAATTCTAGTGCTGAACCGATCGTAATAGTATGCAACAATCTCTTCTAAAACTTTCGGAGGAAATAGATCTCTAGGTAACTGGTTATCCCGATTGAGAATTCTGGCGTTTTGAAGCCAACATATAGCTTGTTGGTAATCCATTTTAGGTACTCCACGAGGATAAAGAATTGCACCAGCAACTCTCGTTCCATGTCCACCATATTCAACATAATCAACTGTTGTATCCAATTCTTTAGGAACCCATGACTTGGAATGATGGGAATTAATGGCAGCTTTTAGTAGAGGATGGAGTTCTTGAATACCACTATCAATCACACAGACTTTAGGTGCATTTTGCTCGGGCGCTTCTAGAGTAAATGCTTTTGGATCGGATTCAGAATCACTAGATCTTGCTGAAGGAACACTAAATTCATCAGGTTTACTGACATCAAAAATATAGGGAAAATTGAGAACTAGATCCTTTAAACCTTTGCCGCTAATTCTTATTCGACAGGAAAAACTATCTGAAAATGGTATACTCTTTAATATGTCTCCACGGTATTGTCTAATAAATGAATCAAGTTTTTGTTCGCGATCCCAATGTAAATTATCGAACTCTTGCTCAGATAAATGATTCTTGTCTAGCCACTTTGTTATGCCTTTTTTAAAGGTTTCATCACTTTTATATTGTTTTCTATTTGGATACCTTGAATATTGCTCTTGAACCTTAATACAAGAAATCCCCACATCTACAATGTACTCTTGTTGCTCACGAAGATTCTCCCACTCAGCTTGAAGACTATCAGAAAGAATATATTCTGGACGTTTAGTTCCTTCTAATATGTCCCAAATTTCTGGAACTTTGCCGACATGCTTTTCAGCCTCAATAAAGTTATCGATCTTTTTCCTCAGTTCTGATAACTCTGTATCTGCTGATGCACCAATGATATACCCTTGCTCTAAGTCAGCAACTACTTCAATACCAAAGCTTTTGAGATCTTCAGCATTAAAACTATCAGGATCGACTTCTAAGATAAAGGAAACTGCGTCTGGTAGCTTTGGTTTGCCCTCTTGCTCACGTTTCTTCTGCTCTTCTTGCCAATGGGTTGTGATGAAATCAATCGAAGATTTTAGCTTTCTACTATGTCCTCCAGCATTCCCTTGATTTCTCAACGTAATATCAGATTTTACCCCCACAAAAAGCCTCGCATTTCCTTCTCGGACTAGACGTAGTGAAAGATGAGGATATTGCTTTGGTCGATCAGACATGAGAAACTAAAATCTCTTGAATTGACTCTTCTAGATGTTCTTGAATAACTAGCTCTTCTCGATCTAATATGGCTCGTTTAGCTGCATTTTGTCCAACCTTCACAACTTGTGCTGCTGAAAAGTCGATCATTTGTTGTACAATCGAACTCCAATTAATCGAACCTAGCGATACTGAGTAAAGAGTTTGTTTAAGGATGGCTTCAATTTCTAACTCTGTTGGTTTAGGAACTTCAATTACATCATCAAATCGCCGCCATACCGCTTCATCCAAAAATTTAGTTAGATTAGTTGCAGCAACCAGTAAGCCATTGGAGGCTTCATACTCATCAAGTAACTGAAGGAAAGTATTGACCACTCGCTTAATCTCCCCAACATCCTGGCTATCTTCACGAGATTTAGCCAGTGCATCGCATTCATCAATAAATAGCAAGCAAGGAGATGCAGCAGTAATTTCAAATACCTCACGTAAGTTGGTGGCTGTTTCTCCTAAGTAGGAAGAAACCATGGCATCAAAGCGTACTTTAACCAGAGTTAACCCAGTGTTCCAAGCAATACGCTCGGCTCCCATGGTTTTACCACAGCCTGGCGAGCCATGAAGTAAAATTTTTTGACGATAGCGCAAACCGTGATGAGCCAAACGCTCACGAGCAGCATATTCCCTTTCAATTCGGCGAAACCGATTTTCTACAATCTCTGAAAGGATCATATGATGTCGCAGTGCTTCACGAGGTATCGTAACAATAAATGGATGGTTAAATCGGTGTTTACTCGATAATCGGGTCAGCGATCGCATATTCTCTGGTTTCGAGAACACAGGGTTTGAGGTTGTAGGAATTTCCCGATGGGCATCCGTCGCTAAATTTTTGGGTTTGGAAGGGGGAGCGCTTTTTTGGATAATACCTTCTAGCTGTTCAGCAAGTCTTGTGTGGCCTAGTTTTCGCTCTTCTTCAACGATAATCGACAGCATACTCTGTGTGGCCTGTGAATCTTCACTGGCAACAGCACGAAATAAACGTTTTAGCACTTCTCCCTTCATCTTGTGCTGGGTCACCCGAAAGCGTTGGCTTCAGTCCTACAATACCGAGACTCTGCTGAAATGTTAAGAAAACTTCACAAAAAGAGAACTTTCTGGTTTAGTCTGAACGTAGCTCTCTCAAAAGTCGTGAAGTTGATTTTTTATTCAATTATAGCTTAATTTATGTGAGTTTGGGATAACCTGAAACCCTAATGCTGTTGCTATAAAATAGGATCATCTCTTGGCTCACTGTCCCCCATTCTTCTATCATGGTTTCAGTTCATCCCCAAATTGAGTATCCAGAAAGCGACGGGTTACCCTTGGCTGACAATACGATCCAATTTCGCTACATTACAACCATTCAAGGCGGTTTAGATGCTCTGTATAGCAATGACCCGGATGTGTTTATTGCTGGAGACTTGCTCTGGTATCCCGTAGAAGGAGATAATGTGACTCGTGTAGCTCCGGATGTAATGGTGGCATTCGGTAGACCTAAAGGCGATCGCCGCTCCTATCGACAATGGGAAGAAAATAACATTGCTCCCCAAGTGGTCTTTGAAATTGCTTCACCGAGTAACACGCTCAAAGAATTAGAAGACAAAAAACTGAAGTTTTATACCCGTTATGGAGTCCAGGAATATTACCTGTTTGACCCAGATCGAAGCAAGCTAAAAGGATGGATACGTCAGAAACAGGGGAATTTAGTGCCGATAGCATCCATGCAAAATTGGGTGAGTCCCCTGTTAAATGTGCGGTTTGTGCTGACAGAGGCGGGAGAATTGCAACTGTATAGTCCGAGTGGAGAGCGGTTTGCGACTTATGTGGAGGCGATCGCACGGGTAGAAAATACGCGGCTAGAACTCGAACAAAAAGACCTGGAGCTTGGACAAAAGCAGGAAGAGATCGAGCAACTCAAGCAGGCCCAGCGTCAGGCGATCGCCCCATTAGCAGCTATGGGACTCGATGCAGAGGCGATCGCCCAAATCCTATCCTTATCCGTTGAAACAGTACAGGATTATCTGCAATAGACCATCCTAACTGTATTCAAGCCAGATACACATCCACAAACGTCGGTGCTAAAGCTTGAGAAAGTCTTGCCAACCAATCCGTCCCTTCCCATTCGATCCTACCGGCCAACAAGAGAGCTTGTCTCTGTGCGATTATAGTCAATTCAAATAACAGTGAGACATTTTTGTAGGGGCGAGCGGCCGC
>NZ_JAQOSO010000024.1 GCF_030068505.1 Roseofilum capinflatum BLCC-M114 | reverse complement strand
CGCAGGCGCTGCCCTGAGCGAAGTCGAAGGGAGAAGGGGGAAAAGTCCCTCTCCCGTGGGAGAGGGCTATTCCTGCGGACATGAAAGGGAGAGGGCAAAAACGACATCAACACTCACCCTCATCCCCCTACCCCCTTCTCCCGCAGGCGCTGCCCTGAGCGAAGTCGAAGGGAGAAGGGGGAAAAATCCCTCTCCCGTGGGAGAGGGATATAGGGAGAGGGCATTTCCAATTGCACAACTCATTTAGACTAGCTATAACTACAAAAATTCAGAAATCGAACTTGGGAATCGTCTTCAGATTGGAGAAGCGAAAGCCAGATACTTTAAATTATCTGGACTCGATCTCAAACATGACAACAGGGCAAATTCCTATAAGAATATGCTCAACTAAAAAAGTCAGGAAGCAGTTGGGGGCGGTTGTTTCAACCGTATAAATTAATCGCATCAGAGTGGACTGTATCTACCATCAATACTCCACAAAAATTTGGGTTAATATTGATGCAGTATCCAGAAATTAAACGACCAAAATATTCTGTTTCTAAATATAAAAATCTCAATCCTTTAGAAGAGGAACACCTATTACAGCGTCTCTATGAAGGGGATCTAAATGCCTTTTGGCCGCTCTGGCAAAATTATCAGGACTATCTTCATACGCTCTGTTTGCGTTGGCTGAATAATGATGCTCATGAAGCCGAAGATGCCCTCAGTTTGGCTATGCTCAAAGCCAGAAAGAAATTGCCCGATTATGCCCATAAAATCACCCATCTCCGGGCTTGGTTAACTCGTTTAACCCATAATCTGTGCATGGACAAGTATCGACAAGATCGACGCAGAGCCGTGGGTGTGGAGAATATTGACGAGATCGCCCCTACTTCTCTGGACTCTCTTCTCATCAGTTATACTTGCCCGGAATCTACCCTACTTTCTGAAGAGTTATCCCAGTCTATTTTTCGCGCTATTAATCTGCTTCCTGAGCGACTGCGGCAGCCGTTTATTTTGCGTTACTATCACCATGTTTCTTGTGCTGATATTGCCCAACAATTGGCGATCTCTCAGGACAATGTATACAAGCGAATTCAGGAGGCAAAATATCGGCTAAAAAAACATTTAAGGTGCTATTTATTAGGGCAAGATGATACGGTTTTTCATGGCCAGACTGCGGTCAATCTAAGGAGTTTATCGGATGCTCTCACTGCCAAGACTCTCCCCTATGTCAATCCAGTTATTAGTTATCATCTTACTGCCACATGCCTAGTCAAAGGGTCTCATCGGTTGCCGTAGTTTCTCAGCCTTCAGGAATGGAGGCTGAGGTTTGTTTGGTTTTGGAGAAAAAGCCGACCCGAATTCAGCAGAAACTCAAGTCTTTAAATCAGTATATCCAGAAGTATCCATCGGGATGGAAAAAGCGCTTACAATTGGCGAATTTGCTCTATAAAACGGGAGATTGGCAACCGGCAATTGAGCAATATCGACAGGTGATTGAGCGACAGCCTCAAGTGCTGGAGGCATACTTAAAGTTGGGTAAAATTTTGCAGTTGATGGCCCAACCGATGGAGGCGGCGAGGGTGTACGAGCAGGCTTTGTCCCATGTTCTCTATGAACCGACGAAAGGGCATATTCGCGGATTGATTGCGGTGTGTAACTGGGATTTGGAGGCGGCGGTAGACTTCTTCGAGTCAGCCGCCTCATTGGAGCCGGAAAACCCGTCTCACTGGCTGTCCCTGGGGCGGGTGCAGATGGCGAGAAACGATGCTGCGGCAGCTCTGGAAGTCTATGAGCGCATTTTAGCGAGGTATCCTGACGATATTGTAGCGGCAGGCGATCGTTTTGATGCGCTGATGGCTTTGGGGCATGTGGAGGAAGCACAGGAGCAGTTAAACCGACTGATGGAACTTGCTCCCAATGACGTGCGGGTACAACAGCGATCACAAAGGAAAAGATCGTAATTCTAAAAATTCAAAAATTATCCCTAACTATCGTTTTATAACTGAAAGCGACTCATATAATAGAGAGGATGAAGAAATTATGAATGTAAATGAGTTTGGAAACTATTATTATCGAGATACAGATAACGGAGACAATTTTGCTTTGACTGGAATTTGTATATATAATCACCTCCAATTTCACAAGAACTTTAAACTCACCTGGGCGTGTCGCCCAATCTCCCATCTTTGGCTGGTTAATCTAATCAAAAAAATGAATGATGATGACAAACAACTAATAACTCATGTCTTATCTGGTAGTCATGGCTCCCCTGAAGGAAATACAAGCCAAGATCGCGAATATCGAGAACATTATTTCTATAAGCAAGATCTAAACACTGTAAATGACTACAATTTGCAGAGAAGTTGGACTGTTCATGATATTGGAAAAGCTCATGATGAAGAAATGTTTCTTCATTTTTTGCAGAACCTTTTCACGCAGAATCCTTCGATGGAGCATCTTATTGTTTCTTGGTGTTATGGAGCAGGTACTGTTGTTCAGTTGATGGACAAAATACCAGGGCTACAGATCCAAGATAGACAGACTCTTGATATTACACCAGCTAAGTAGATAGATACCAACGGATAGATTGTAGGGGGTTTCATTGAACTACTATTTGGTATGTAGGGGCGAACGGCCGTTTCGCTTCACGACATGAAACACCCCTACAGATTGTCAATACACCACTAAACCTTGTCCTATTGGATGATGTTTAGTCGAATTAAGAGCCTGTTTTAAAACCCCTACAGGATTAGCTCCTGTGGGAGAGGGATATAGGGAGAGGGCATCACAAAAAAATTTCACAAACTCACCCCCACAAACGTCTTATAAATAGAACACCCTAACATACTCATAAACATCCCAACCATGAAAAACCGTCATCTTGCCCTCGCAAGTGCCCTGGCTATCCTCGGTGCTGTAACCTTGGCTCCCAAAGCCCAAGCCCAAAACAGCACAACTGTCAACTTCAATGGCACTGTGAGCAGCACCTGCACGTTTAGTAACGTTCAGAATGGTACATTGGTGCAGCCCAGTGCCACGGCTGAATATCTGATGGCTGACAGTCAGTTTAACAGTATTGGTACGTCAGGGTCTCTACAGGTCAACTGTACAGCCCTTAGCAATCTTTCTATTAGTGCCCCAGTGAAAATTCAGGCTCCGGCTGGGTTCAACCCCGATATTGTTCAAGCGTCTCTATACAATCTATTCAATCTAGAGTTTACACACAATGGCAACGGCGAGTTTAGCAATAGTTTTCCTTGGAATGTCTCTACTGGAAATTCAATAAAGGCTACCAGCAATTCAACCTATGGTGTCGCTATGGTTGTGGGCAAGAATGCTAATACTAATGGCTTACCTTCCGGGACTTATGAGTATCAAGTCACGGTGACTGCGACTCCTAACTAGGGGCATTTTAAGTAGAATATTTCCCCGGTTGAATGGGGCAATTCTTATCAGTCTATTATGGGGGGCGAAAAATTTTTCGCCCCTGGTTTTGTTGTTGGTTAATACTGATGGGTAAGGTGGGCAGTGCCCACCAATCTATTCAAAGTGACCCTAACTACAAAAAATCAGAAATTGAACAACTCAATCGTCTTAGAGATAGAAGGGAGAAAATCGTCAAATTTATCTCCCTTCAGAAATACTGAAACTTGAGGAAAAATCAATGACTGAACTGGTTGAAAAAGGGGATTGGATTACATTTGATCCTGACAGCTATAAAAAAGAAGAGGTAATTAGATGGCAACAAAATTTAGGAAGTCGTGAAGAGCCATATGTTGCTCTTCTCTACTCCGTTAAGGACAAAGAAGCAAGTGGTAGTCTTTTTGTTTTAAAGGGGCAAGCTAATCAATTTTTTGCGAAATGTCAAAAAAACGAATCTGAAAACCCCCTAGTCAGTGGTGGATATAAAATCCAGGTTGATGATAATTTCCAGTATGGACAGAACCAGGAAAAAACCTTGAGGTTTTTGGTTTACCATAACAAATCGAATAAACCCTATCAACATCGGTTTATTGAAACCACTGCTTTTTCTAACATCGGAAATAAAATTGCAGCCGTTGGCTCCGCAGCAGGAGAAGCTTCGGCTTGGGGTAAGCTCGTAGAACAAGGACTGGAGATTGGTAAGGCTTTTATTGGTGATTACCTAAGAGATTTCTAGTCTCTCCTCTCCTTCTTATAGCCATTTCCAATAGCAATGAGACATGATTGATTGTAGGGGCGAACGGCCGTTTCGCTTCGCGACATGAAACGCCCCTACAGATATCGTTGTTTTAGATAAACTGTTGTGTCTCAACTTTAATCGAATTAACTATATAATTATAGCATTAGCGATCGCCTGAGTTGCTCTAAGCAGACAAAGCAAGCTTTGAAGCAATACCTTGTTTTAAGGAGATTTGCACCCAAAGCAACCAATCGGCATAGGAAATTCCATAAACGGTTGGGTCATAGTAACAACTGAATTCAAAGACTATCATTGCTTTTAATTGATTGGGTTCAAGGTTCTGAGTCAGTAAGTTTTCGATATCTTCAAGAGTTTGTTGTACTTGGGTTATGGGTTCATCTTGAAGATAGTTGTGGATCAGACCTAATGCATCAGGAGCCTCTAAATTCCAATCTTGGTGAAAATAACTGCTACAAAATTGAGCAAGTCCAGGAAAGTTTTCAGTATTCATGGTTCTGGGTAAGCGGTTAAAATATAGTATCCTAGCGACACAGTGGCATCTCGTTTCAAAATGATGCGTAAGTTTTGGGCGATCGCCGGATGAAGATTATTTTGAGCTAGACTAATACCGATCGCCTGGTTGACTCTATGATAGATTGATAAGCGAGCAGTGGCCGTTGCCAGCCAATTGACAATTTGGGTTTGATTTGCATCCATCGCATCTGAAATCGTTTGCTCTGCAATTTCTCGATTGAAGAAGGATGAGGCCCTAGGAAGAGTCGGCTGAGTAACCAAGCGGTTAACCAGTGACGCTTCAGTTATGCCAACATGCCTCGCTAACGTATGACCTCCTGCCCTTTCATGAACAACCAGACCTCCGCCTGGGGTTAGCCGACTAAAGTTAGTCACGGATATTTGGCTTGATTGAGGAAAAGTTAAACCTGGGTCAGGTAGTATTATACTACCCATTCAATGAAAGGCGATCGCCTCCCCCAAAGCCACAAACAATACCTTCGCCAAAACCAAAAATGCCTTGATTCGTAGGTTGGGTTGAGGAACGTGCATGTCGGCGACAGCCGAAAACCCAACAAATACGTTGGGTTTCACTTCGTTCAACCCAACCTACGGGAAAATGGCGAAGGTATTGCACAAAGAAACCGGGTTTCTGCCCTAACTGGCGACGCTCAACCCCCCCTCTGGCCGGAGAAACCCGGTTTCTAAACCTCTGGCGATAAAATAATGATTAACCAAGGTTGAGTTTGTTGGTCATTTCCTACCTAGAATAAATACAATAGCCCCTTTTTCAACCCAGTTCCCCTATGAACAAACTCCGAAAACAACTCTACGCCCTCCTACTCGCCCTAGTCTGTACCAGCGCCCTCCTCTTAGGAGGCATCACCCTAGGACAAGCCCAAACTCCCAGTTCTACCCAAATTCAGACCCAAGTGGTGGAATATCAACAAGGGGATGCGGTTTTAGAAGGATATCTGGCCTATGATGCATCCCGTAATGACCAACGACCTGGAGTGTTAATTATCCACGCTTGGAAAGGCTTAGGAGAATTTGAAAAAGAGCAAGCCGACAAACTGGCGCAGATGGGCTATGTAGCTTTTGCTGCTGATATCTATGGTCAAGGCATTCGCCCCGAAACCACCGATGAAGCGAGGGAGCAGGCAACCTATTATCGTTCTAATCGTGGATTATTGCGCGATCGCGCCCAAGCCGGATTAGACTACCTCAAACAACATCGTCTCACGAACTCCAAACAAACCGCCGCGATCGGTTACTGTTTTGGCGGCACAACCGTCCTAGAACTGGCTCGCAGTGGGGCACAAGTCTCCGGAGTCGTCAGCTTCCACGGCGGACTCGATACCCCCAACCCAGACGATGCCCAACAAATTACCGCCAAAGTTCTCGCCCTTCATGGTGCAGACGATCCTCTCGTTCCCCCCGAAGAAGTCGCTGCTTTCCAAGAAGAAATGCGTCAAGCTGGGGTAGACTGGCAACTGATTGCCTATGGCGGAACGGTTCATAGCTTTACTAACCCTAAAGCAGGCAATGACCCTTCAAAAGGATCAGCCTATAACCCAGACAGTGCCCGCCGTTCCTTTGCCGCCATGGAACTCTTCTTTGACGAACTCTTTCAATGAAACTTCTAGTCAGTAATGATGATGGCATCTTTGCCCAAGGGATTCGCGCCTTAGCCAATACTTTGGCCAAAGCCGGCCATCAGGTGAGCGTGGTCTGTCCAGACCGGGAACGGTCAGCCACCGGCCATGGTCTCACCTTACATAAACCCATCCGCGCTGAAGAAATAGATGCCGTTTTCGATCCGAGGGTGAAAGCCTGGGCTTGTTCCGGCACGCCCTCAGATTGTGTAAAATTGGCATTAGGGGCCTTACTGCCAGAGAAACCCGATTATGTTCTCTCTGGGATTAATCATGGGGCCAATTTAGGAACCGATATTCTCTATTCAGGAACTGTTTCGGCAGCCATGGAAGGATTAATTGAAAAAATTCCGGCGATCGCCTTCAGTTTAACCAGCTATACAGCACAAGACTTTAGCGTAGCAGCCAACTTTGCCGCCTCCTTAGTCAGCGCCTTAGATGCAACCCAACCCTTTCCACCCCTGTTGCTCAATGTCAACGTCCCCCCTCTCAAGGCTGAGGCGATCGCCGGAGTGGCCATTACCCGTCAAGGCACTCGTCGCTATGACGAAATCTTGGAAAAACGCATCGATCCCAGAGGTAAAACCTACTATTGGCTGGCCGGAGAATTAACCGAAGATGTCCTTGACCCCCCTTCTCAAAATCCTTCCGACTCGCCCATACTCACAGATGTACAAGCTATCCGCCAAAACTATATCACCCTAACTCCCTTACACTATAATTTGACTTGCTCTTCAGGCTTGGAGCATCTAACCCATCAACGGTTGCATTTACCCTATCCGCTCTTGGGTTGATCCAACGATCCAGATGAAGACCTCTGCGATCGATTCAGATTGGGCCAGACCCGAAACGTCACTTCTCAGGTTACCCTAGTGAACAACATGCAGGTGGCACATTAGCTCAAAGGTTGTGGAATCCGGTAAAGTCTTATGTCTCTTACACAACAACAATTCACGGTTCATTTTTGGGGCGTTCGCGGTTCAATTCCCTGCCCCGGCCCCGAAACCGTTCGCTATGGCGGCAATACGTCTTGTATTGAAATGCGAGTCGGCGGTCATCGTATTATTTTTGATGGCGGCACAGGATTACGGGTATTAGGCCAATATCTTTTAAAGCACATGCCCGTTGAAGCCCATTTATTTTTTACCCACTCCCACTGGGATCATATTCAAGGCTTTCCCTTTTTTACCCCAGCCTTTATTCCTGGTAATACATTTAATATTTATGGTTGCGTTGCTCCCAATGGAGAAACCATAGAGAACCGCTTAAATAACCAAATGCTCCATCCCAATTTCCCTGTCCCCCTGAAAGTGATGGGATCGAAATTGGTCTTTAATGACATCGAGGTAAAGCAACCGATTAAGTTTGATGATGTGGTGATTGAAAACGCTCCCCTGAATCATCCAGGGGAAGCCGTGGGATATCGTGTCAGTTGGGGCGGCCATACGGCGGCCTATATTAGTGATACGGAGCATTTTCCCGATCGCATGGATGAGAATGTGCTGTTCTTAGCCCGAAATGCTGATGTGATGATTTATGATGCCACTTATACTGATGCTGAATATAATCATCCCAAGACCAGTAAAGTCGGTTGGGGCCATTCCACTTGGCAAGAAGCGGTCAAAGTGGCTAAAGCGGCCAATGTGAAGAAATTAGTGATCTTTCACCACGACCCTCTCCACAATGACGAGTTTCTCGATAAGGTGGGCGAAGATGTAGCTCAAGCTTTCCCCGATAGCCTGATGGCGAGGGAAGGTTTATCCCTAACTCTGGTTTCTCCCCCCTCCGATCCCCTAGAACCCTAGAGCTTGGATTCGTTTTAATGGGATTTCCCTGCTACCATGATAGGGATGTTTCATATTGCGAAATGTAAAGCGTGTGGTCTATTGCTTCCCCGACAACTGCGTTAAAGCCCATGGCGATCGCCCTGGGTAACTTTGATGGAGTTCACCGGGGACATCAACAAGTCATTCAACCCATTGCCGGTTTTCAGAGTCTTGGCCGCGATCTCTATTCCAGTGTGGTGACCTTTTTCCCCCATCCTCAAGAAGTGTTAACAGGCCAGAAAAAGTTGCTGCTCACTCCTCCAGAGGAAAAAGCCGCCTATTTGCATCAAATGGGGATCGATCAATTGGTCATTGTGCCCTTCGATCGCCAGCTCGCTTCTCTGAGTCCTGAAGAATTTGTTCGCCAAATTTTGGTCACCTCTCTGCACACAAAAATCATCAGTGTGGGGGAAGACTTTCGCTTTGGCTATCAACGCAGTGGAACCGTTGAGGACTTAAAGGCGATCGCCGCTCAATGGGGAATTAAAGTCATCATTACCCCCCTGGAAAACTGCCAAGAAGGACGCATCAGTAGTTCCCAGATCCGGTTAGCCCTCACCGAGGGAGATCTGGTGCAAGCTCAACGACTCCTAGGCCGACCCTACTCATTACAGGGTAAAGTCATTCAAGGACAACAGCTCGGTCGTACCCTCGGCTTTCCCACCGCCAACCTCGAAGTTCCTCCCCAGAAATTTTTACCTCGTCTCGGAGTTTACAGCGTCCGAGTTTCTAACCCCCTCTGGAAAGAAGCTCAACCCGTAATGGGAGTCATGAACCTCGGAAATCGCCCCACAGTGGATGGAGTGAAACAAACCATTGAAGTTCACCTCTTCAATTGGTCAGGAGACTTATACGATCAAGTCCTATGCGTTGAACTCGAATCCTTTCTGCGTCCAGAACAAAAATTCGCCTCCCTCGATGCCCTCAAAGCCCAAATCAAAGCCGACTGTGAAACCGCATTATGGGTAATGGGTAATCGGTAATCGGTCATGGAAAAACCGTTTTCCTGTTAAAAATACCTTCAGTCTTTTCTTGTAGATTGGGTTTCGTTCCTCAACCTAACCTACAAGTCATATCAAGTCCGCTAGATCAGTGACAATATGTCATTGCGAGTGGAGCGGAGCGGAACGAAGCAATCTCAGCAATATCGGGAGATTTGGCGATTGCTTCCCTGCGGTCGCAATGACAACTGTTTAACCGGACTTTATATCAAGACCTCTTTGGGCGATCGCTGACTATTTGGAAACCGATGAAAACCCTGTAAAACTGATTCTAAAAGCGGCATCATTTTGCCCAATTGGTGACCGCGAATCACCCAATCCCAGAACGGCTCAAATTTTTTCCAACTCCCCGCATAAACCAAATGACGTAAGCGATGATTAAAACTGGTTTTAGTCGCTGCTCCTTGCCAAATGGCACTCCACCGATAAAAATCTTGATAGGCTTGCCAATACCCCGCTTCCAACCTTTCTACACTCATTTTTGCCGGTTGAAACACCACATGACGAGTATCGTATAAATCCCAATTTTGGGTTAAAATTCGTCCTTCTTTCACCATCCGTTCATAGAGCGGTGTACCGGGATAGGGGGTGAGAATATGAAAAGTTGCCGTTTCAATTCCCTGGGAAATCGCCCATTCTACCGTCGTCTCAAAAACACTCTCATCATCTTCATCCATGCCAAACACAAAACTACCATTAATCATTACTCCCAAATCCTGTAAGCGCCGAATAGCAGCCGTATAATCCCGATTTAAGTTATGATATTTATGCTGTTGGCGTAAATTATCAGCATTTAAGGTTTCAAACTCAATAAACAAACTTCTCAGACCACTTTCAACCGCCAATTCTAACAGCTTGGGTTGTAAAACTGCCTGAATCGTTCCTGCGGCTTGCCAAATCCGATTCATACCCAGCATACCGGTAAAGAGTTCCCGCGCAAATTGGGCATTCCCAAACAAATGATCATCGAGAAAAAATAAATAGCGTCCCGGTAAACGTTCAATTTCTGCTAAAGCCTGATCGACCGATTGTGTATAAAAGGATTTCCCCCCTTGAAAAAATGCATCTTTATAACAAAAATCACAATGATGGGGACAGCCTCTAGACACCACAATGGAATTAGGTATCAGATACAAATGGCGTTTAATGAGATCTCGACGAATGGGCGGAGCGCTGAGTAAATCTCGTTCCTGAGAACTATATCGCTTTTGGGGATGTCCAGCCCGAAAATCGGCTAAAAAACGAGGCCAAGTATCCTCTCCTGGCCCTAAAAATATCGTATCTGCATACTGTTGTGCTTCTTGGGGTAAGGCCGTTACATGCAATCCTCCTAAAACAATATAAGCGCCTTTTTGACGATAATGATCGGCTAATTCATAGGCCCGATAAGCCGAGGTAATATACACTTGAATCACGACTAAATCGGGGCTATCGTCTAAAGTTAAGACTTCCACATGCTCATCTTGTAAATCAATCTCATCGTCTGGACTAAAAAATGAGGCGATTGTGGCTAAACCTAAAGGTGGAAATAGGGAATATTTAATTGGTCGCCAATGGGGACTAAGGGCTTCGGTTAAGGCGGGTAAAATCATTTTGATTTTCATGAGTTTAAGCTTGGGAAATTGAGGGTCAAGCAGGGAACTGAAGAACTTTGCCAAAATTCAAGTCTTTTTTTAGTATGGACTAAAAGTTTTTAATTGTGTAAAGATTGTGATTTATGTATTTTTATAGCTATCTTGTATGAAAAATTAAGATCTTTTAATCAAAGATGTTCTTGCGGGCGAAACAGAACGGTTTACCCCAGTACGATCTTCACATCAGCCGTCCCGACGTTAATGGGTCGATCGTGCTATCTTGTGCCTAGTAAGGGGTGGCTCAGTAATTACCAATCCTTGTAGGCTGGGCAGGAGCCTAGGCAAAATGATTCAAATTCTACCCGCATACCCTGCCCACCTTACCGCCATATTTTAATTGATTACCCGGACTTGATATTACTTATTACTCATAATCCCGTCCTGAGCCGTAGTGCCAACCCTCTCGCCAACGGTGATAAGTGTAGCGTTGCTCTGGAGAAAGGAATTGCAGATCGGGGTCTAAGGAATTACCCAGTATATCTAATAGGGTATAAACGCCTAAATTCTGATAATGGATCATCCAATTAATCAGGGTGGGTAAGCCGACTTGGGGAATGATTTTGAGGACAGAAAGGGGTTGTTGAATCCAGGTTTTGAGTAAGGTTTCAGTTAAGCCGGGAAACTGCACCACATCTTGCAAAAAGGGACGTAAAACATCATCGCCTGCTTCTTCCATAATGGCAAAAACGCCCCGGAGCAAGTCATTGGGAGGCACGAGAAAGTCTTTACTTTCCATGCTTAAACTCATGGAGCGCTGGAAGAGCCAAGTGACGGATAAACTGGGTTGATAGGGTTGGAGAAGGGATAATTGTTTTTGGGTCAGGGTATCGAGGCTTAAGGCTTCTTCTATACCCAAGGTTAAACGCTTTAGGTGTCGGATCATGGCTCCAAAACCGCCAAAACTGAGGGGCGACTGGCTACCACTACTATCACCGATGGGTAAGATGCGATCGAAGGGGAGTTTTAGGGGACTGTTTTGATAGCAGGGAAAGAAGCCGAAGAGGGCGCGTTGAAAGGTGAGTTGATCGAGGGAAATGTTTTGGTATTCGGGGAGTAGGCGCAAGTATTCTTCATAGAAAAATTCTAGGCTAAAGCGATCGCGATGGGCATCTAAGTAGGTGAATAAATAGGTGGTGCGCCCATCTTTGGCAGGAAAGGCTTCCCAGAAATATTGACAGTGATGCATCGGGGGAGTGAAGGAGACAAAGAGATCTCCGGTGTCGTTTTGGGGATAGCCTTGAGCGACGCTACCGACGACTAAACAGACGGCATCCGGTTTTGCTCCGGCTCGTGCTTGTTTGCTGATAGGGGAAAAGTGCCCCATGGCATCGAGGAGTAAGCGAGCGTTAATATTTTGATTTCCCGCTTTGACGATAATGCGATCTGGGTAAATCGTCGCTCCTGCAAACGGCGTTTGCTCTAATAGAGTTCCTCCGGCTGCCAAGAAACGCTGCTTTAGACACTCCAACAGAAACACCGGATCGATGCCAATATTGAGGATACCCTTAACCCAAATATCCCGGCTACCGGGAAAACTAATCCGGGCTGGGTTATACTCAGTGGCGATCGCCTCCTCCAGCTCCTCCTCAGTCAAAACCCCCAACTCCACCAACACCCCCAACTCCCGACGGGAAATATTCCACTCCTGCACCCTACCGCGCAAAATGCCCCGCTCTACCACCGTCACCCCAATGCCGCGCAACTGCAACGCACAGCCCATCATAATCCCCAGAGTGCCCCCACAGATCACCACATCCGTATCTAAGGGTTTATCCTCCGCACTCCCCGGATCAGCTACCGTAATCACTTCAGGAACCGGTATACTTGATGAGCGCACACCCGACCAGAGCTGATCCGCCTTTCGCAACCCTGCCAGCACATCCCCTGGTAATTGAGATAAAATTTCTTCAGTTTTACTCATACCCGACTCCATACACTCACCCACCCTCTAGGGTAACCCCAATTCCTTCTAGACGGAAACTTAAGATTTGAGTTACAATAAAAAATTGTGAGTTTTTAGGAAATAGAAGGCCATGCACGCTCAAGAGATCATCCGCTCCATCGAAGCGGAACAAATGAAACCAGAAATTCCCCTAATCTACGTTGGAGATACCATCAAAGTCGGCGTAAGAATCCGTGAAGGTGGAAAAGAAAGAACCCAGCCCTACGAAGGAGTCGTCATTGCCAAACGCAATGGAGGCATCAACGAAACCATTACCGTCCGCAGAATCTTCCAAGGCGTAGGCGTAGAGCGAGTCTTTCTACTCCACTCTCCCCGGATCGCCAGTATTCAAGTCATCCGTCGAGGAAAAGCCCGCCGAGCCAAACTCTATTATCTGCGCGATCGCGTCGGTAAAGCCACCCGTCTCAAACAGCGCTTCGATCGCCCCCTAAACAAAAAAATCAAGACCAAATAACCCTCCCCCTTGACACTACTTCCAATTGAGCTGTACAATCAGAGAGCTGAGGTTATAAAAAATCTCCGTGCGCTCTTAGTTCAGTTGGTAGAACGCAGGTCTCCAAAACCTGATGTCGGGGGTTCAAGTCCTCCAGGGCGCGTTAGCTCATTCCAATTGGCCAGCGTGTCATCCGTCCCGGTTAGGGCTGCCTGAGCAGCCGAAAAGGAAGTGGTGTAAAGGTCGTAAAACACAAGCCAGGTTCGTTAAACTGGAAATCAACACCAGGGGAGAACCCAACACACCCATGCTCACAACATGGGCACAGTTCACCCCTCACCCAACCACCCAATTGCAAGGGAGATCCAAACACCGTGGCCAAAAAAGAAACCGCTCAAGCCCCAGAAAAATCAGAAAACCCCATAGAGGTTACCCAAAAATTCCTGCAAGGAACCAAAGACGAACTGCAAAAAGTTGTTTGGCCCTCTCGCCAACAACTCATCAGTGAATCTGTTGCCGTCATGTCCATGGTAGGACTATTCGCCTTTCTCATCTTTGCAGTCGATAAACTATTTATGTGGACAGCCAGTCAGGTATTTTGAGCATGGTATCAGAGGAGTCTTTCGAGTCAAACCCCAGAGAAACCGACCCCCAGGAAACCGAAAATAAACCGGCTGAAAAACCCAGGTGGTACGCCGTACAAGTTGCCTCCGGTTGTGAAAAGCGAGTCAAAAACAACCTAGAACAACGGAAGCAAACCCTCAACGTCGCCAACCGCATTCTGGAAGTCAAGATACCGGAAAAATCCACGGTTCAATTCCGCAAAGGCGGCAAATCTCAACAGAGTATAGAAAAAGTTCTTCCTGGGTACGTCTTGATCCATATGGTTCTCGACGATGAAACCTGGCCGGTAGTCAAAAACACCCCCAATGTGATTAACTTTGTAGGGGCAGAACAAAAACGTCGCTACGGTCGAGGACGGGGCCATGTTAAACCCCTTCCCCTGAGTCCGACAGAAGTCGAGCGCATGTTCAAACAGACCCAGGAAGACAAAACAGTGGTCAGAATTGATATGGCCCCTGGTGACAAAATCCTGGTCTTATCTGGGCCATTCAAAGATTTTGAAGGAGAAGTGATTGAAGTTAGCCCCGAACGGAGCAAACTCAAAGCCCTCCTCTCAATTTTCGGTCGAGATACCCCAGTCGAACTCGAGTTCAACCAAGTTGAAAAACAATAAAGTTAATTAGGATAATTAGCCAATGGGTAAAAAAGTTGTTGCCATGATTAAACTAGCCTTACCTGCGGGTAAAGCTAACCCTGCTCCCCCCGTTGGCCCTGCCTTGGGTCAACATGGGGTGAACATCATGATGTTCTGTAAAGAATACAATGCCAAAACTGCCGATCAACCCGGTATGGTGATTCCGGTTGAAATCTCCGTTTACGAAGACCGCAGTTTTACCTTTGTTCTCAAAACCCCTCCCGCTTCGGTTCTGATTAAAAAAGCGGCCAAAATTGACAAAGGTTCAGCCGAACCCAACAAACAAAAAGTCGGAACCATCACCCGCGACCAACTGCAAGAAATTGCCCAAACCAAAATGCCCGATTTAAATGCCAATGACATCGAGGCAGCCATGAATATCGTCGCTGGAACCGCCCGCAATATGGGAGTCAAAGTGGTGGACTAGAAGAAGTATTCTTCTTGTGCTATCATAATAAAATTGTCTAATCTTGAGACAACCCTATTGAATCAATCGCGGGGGAGAAGTCAAACCTTCGTTATCCACCCCAGGAGACTCAAAAAACATGCCTAGAAAGCTATCGCGCAGACTGCAAGAGCTGTACAAAAAAGTAGAAGATCGGCCCTATGAACCTTTAGAAGCCATTCAATTACTCAAAGAGACAGCAACGGCCAAATTTCCAGAATCAGCAGAAGTTCATATTCGCCTAGGAATTGACCCCAAATATACCGATCAGCAGTTAAGAACCACCGTTGTTTTACCTAAAGGAACGGGGCAAACTGTCCGAGTCGCTGTTATTGCTAGAGGGGAAAAAGTTTCAGAAGCCTCCAGTGGTGGCGCAGATGTCTATGGTTCTGAAGAACTGATTGATGAAATCCAGAAAGGACGGATGGACTTCGATCGCCTGATTGCCACACCAGACATGATGCCGCAAGTAGCAAAACTCGGTCGTTTATTGGGGCCCCGTGGCTTAATGCCTTCACCGAAAGCGGGAACCGTCACCTTTGATGTTGCTCAGGCAATTACTGAAGTCAAAGCCGGTAAACTCGAATTCCGCGCTGACCGGACTGGAATCGTCCATATTCTCTTTGGCAAAGCAGCCTTTAGCGCCGAAGATCTCTTAGAAAACCTCAAAGCGATCCAAGAAACCGTCGATCGCAACAAACCCTCTGGTGCAAAAGGTCGATACTGGCGCACCGTCCATATTTGTGCCAGCATGGGCCCGCCCATTGAGGTCGATATTTCCTTCTTGCGAGATCTCAAAGCTGCTGAAGCTGCCTAGCTTGTACAGATTTAGATTGCAGCGCGTCTAAAACTCTAAACCTCTGAATTTTTTATATCAATTCAGCCCAAGATAGCAGGTGCGTACTGCTTAATTTCCTGCCGAGGCCTATCGAAAATGTTCTTAAATCCCCGATCGCCAACTCAGTATGGCCAGATTGGGGCGCTCATTTTCGCCCGCAACGCCCCGGCTCCCCGTCGGGGCGTTGCTTTTGGGCCACTAATGCCAAAGTCCGAGTAAGGTCTGACTCAGACCATGGAGGTAACACATCAATGGGGAGAACCCTAGAAAACAAAAAGGAAATCCTTGCCGAGCTTCAAGAAAGCTTGAAGGATACCCAACTGGCCGTTGTCATTGACTATAAAGGTCTGTCCGTTGCCGAAATCACCAATTTACGGCAACAACTGCGCCCAACCGGAACCACCTGCAAGGTCACCAAGAATACCCTAATGCGGAAAGCCGTAGAAGGGGATGAAGCTTGGGAACCCATGAAGGAATTCCTTTCCGACGCTTCGGCCTTTTTACTGGTTAAAGACGACATTGGTGGAGCCATTAAGGCCTATCAAGGCTTTCAAAAAGCCACCAAGAAAACAGTCCTCCGGGGCGGAGTCATGGAAGGCCGGGCCCTCTCCGAGGAAGAGATCAAAGCCATTGGTGACTTGCCCTCTAAAGAGGAACTCATCGCTCAAATTGCTGGGGCCATTAATGGCGTGGCCACCAAACTGGCGGTTGGAATTAATCAAGTTCCATCCTCGATTGCCCGTGGCCTGCAAGCCTACGTGGACAAAGAAGGAGGGGACGCTGGCAGTGATGCTGCTTAGAATCCCCTTCACGCGATCGTAAATGACTAATACGGAGTATACCTAACTATGTCTGCTGTTACTGACGAAATCATTGAAAAGCTGAAAACCCTTTCTCTGCTCGAAGCCTCTGAACTGGTGAAGCAAATCGAAGAAACCTTTGGGGTAAGTGCTGCGGCTCCGGCTGGTGGCATGATGATGATGGCTCCCGGTGCTGGTGGGGCTGCGGCTCCGGCTGAGGAAGTGGAAGAGAAAACCGAATTTGATGTGGTTCTGGAAGAAGTTCCGGCTGATAAGAAAATTGCCGTGCTTAAGGTGGTTCGTGGCCTGACCGGTTTGGGTCTGAAAGAAGCCAAAGAAATGGTGGAATCTGCGCCTAAAGCGGTTAAAGAGGCAGTGGCTAAAGATGCGGCAGAAGATGCTAAGAAGCAGCTTGAAGAAGCAGGCGCTAAAGTTAGCGTTAAATAAACAACCATTGGCCTGAATTGATATACCTGGAGGGGGTTGAATCACCCCCTCTTTTTTTTGATTGATGATTTTCCCATTACCAGCCCATAGCGCTTAAGCACTTTTGAAAAAGCGAATAATTTCTCTGGCATGGTTGAGAAATTGGGAATCTTCATTGATTTGGGCTAGGGCGGTTTGGGCTTCTCTAGAGAGTTGCTGATGGGCAGCTTGGTTAGTTGCTTTCAGGTCTTCGTGGGCGGTGGCTAACCGACTGAGGTCTTGGCGCAAGGTGTCTAATTGGTCTTGATGTTGCTGATGGTTTTGATCGAGTTTTTTGCTGAGGGCTTTGAGGGTTTTTTCCATTTCCATGAGCCGTCCTCGCACTTCGAGGATGTCTTCGCGGGGATATTTGAAGCTTTGGTTAAGACCGTTGAGACGAATGACGAGATATTGATAGAAGGCGATCGCCGGCCTTAAACCGGTAAATAAGAGGGCCGCTCCGGAGCTAATGTAGCCGATCGCACTGATACCAGTGGCTGCTAATAAATAGAGTCCGATCGCCGAGAGCAGGTGAAGGGCGATCGCTATTTGCAGGGCGCGACGAGCTACAACACTCACATAACGCTGTTGTTCTAAGTTAATAGGAATGCCTTTATTCATCGATTCTTGGCCATTATCTAAAACCGATTTAGCCGTAAAATAGACATTCCAAGGAACGGTAACAATGGCCATCAACCACCAAAAACTCGCCGTTCCTACAATCCAATCTAAAAAGTTACCGGTGGGAATATGCAGCCAAGTTAATAGGCCAAAGGTGACCAAAACAACCAGCACTAATCCCACACTAAAAGCAATGAAGTTTCCTAAGCTTTTAGAAATCATAATTCATTTTTGAGCAGTGATTTATCTTGGATAGTAGCGAGCAAATTACTCAGGTTTTGGGCACTTGTGACAGTTTTATAAGTGGTTTAGAGCGCAAGGTGGGCAAAATTAATCGTTAAGTTTCCTTCTCCTTTGTCTGAAGTATTTGCCCACCCTAGATCTTTAATTTTTAATGGATATTATGGAATCGGTAAACTAATCACAAACGTTGTACCTTGGGTGGCTTCGGGTGGATAGGCGGCTGGACTAAAGACTTTCAGAGTTCCCTGCATTTGTTCGGTTAAATCTTTGGCGATCGCCAAACCCAAACCGGTTCCGGGAATCTCTCCTTGGCTCTGAACCCCGCGATAATGGCGCTTAAAGACCTCTGTAATATCTTCTGGGGGAATTCCTGGGCCTGTGTCGCTAATGGCTATGAGCAGTTGATTTTGGCTGTTGTGAGCCGTAACTTGTAGATAAATGGTTCCCGGTGCTGGGGTGTATTTGATCCCATTTTCTAAAAGGTTGTTTAAGACTTCCGTTAACGCCTTCGGATCGACATCAATCAGGGGTAAATCATCGGGAATTTGCTGTTTGAGGGTCAGTCCCTTATCTTCGGCGATCGCCTCAATCGACGGCAAAAGAGCGCCTAAGATCTCTTCAATGGCGCAAGATTCAAGGGTGAGGGGCATGGCTCCGAGGGAAGCAGGGAGTTGGGCCACCGCAGAAGCTGTCGCACTCAACAATCGGGGTTCTGAAGCCTCACTTCCATCAGATTCTAGAGTACGATCCGATTGTTCTAGGACATCCATGGATTGATTAAAATGTTGCAGCAAATCTTGGAGCCTGGTACTTTCCCGGAGCATATTTTCAGCGATCGCCCGATTGGGATCTGCCGGCGCTAGTCGCTTGAGCAGCAATTTCCCAAAGGTTCCCAAAGCCGTTAGGGGGTTGCGAAATTGATGCAAAAAATTATGCAACAGTTCATGACGCTTACTTTCCAGCTCAGTCTGTTGTTGATAACGGTGTTCAGACCATTGCCCCCGTTGATCCAATAAACAAGCGATCGCCAACGTATTGGTAATTTGTTGAATCTGTTCTCGCTCTAGATCATTCCAGTGTCGATCTTGCCGTTGCGTCACCAAAAAGCCCATCAACATCTTTTGTTTCACCAGGGGGAGAATCAGTTGATGGGATTGGGGGAGTACCTCCGAGTCGGCTGATTCTGGCTTCGGATCGAGGGGATCGGGTAAAGAAGGGGTGAGACCTTGAAATTGCCAATCTGAGGGAAGAAAAGCGATCGCTTCTAGCTCATTCCAGGGAGTCGCCCGATCCGGATAAGCGGCGATCGGAATCAGTTGGGTAAACGACCGGTCTAGATGATGTTCGGTCAGATAAACTGCACTTAATGAAGCTCCCAAGGATTGGGTCAGTAGGGAGATTTGCGATCGACACAGTTCAATAAATTCCGAACTGGCAGGCCTTAACATGAGGATAGAACTTAAGCAGGGACGTTAGGATTTCACAACATCCGACATTGCCGTAATGCCAGAGTTAGATTTCGCTTTCCCTATTGTAGTGGTTTCCGGGGACTCAAGGGGTTTAGCCCGGAAGTTCTCTGGGCATCTCCACAGAAAGTGACCCCCGATGATTAGGAAATTTTGTTGATTTATCTTAAGACCGATTGATTTTTTTCATATAAACCGATATAATCTGCACGTATTTTGTAACCACAACTACATCTGTCTGCTAAAAGGGGAGGTAAGGACATTTGGCTAGAAGACGTAAGCGCAAAAGCCGTCGTCGTCAGGAAGGACGACGCATCCTCGAACAAGTTCCTCAGTATAGCATTGAAAGCGGCGAAGATAAACCTGTAACGGCAGCACGAAAATTCATTCGTGCCCAAGGGATTATCCCACCCGCTTTATTACTGGTCAAGCGGAACGAGCATACCACAGATCGGTACTTCTGGGCAGAAAAAGGTTTATTCGGCGCTCAATATGTTGAGGAAAACCATTTTCTGTTTCCCAGTCTTAAACATCCCGATGAACTCCAAGCCCCATCAATGCTACTGGGAACCGGCGTAACTGAAGCCAAATAAGCTGATACACCTTATCCGATCGGATAGCAGCGTGTCAAGCTTCAGGTCACTCGGCAAGTTTCTGAGGCAGGGTTTTAGGTGAACTCTGCCTCAGAAGAGATCAAGGGGTCTAAGGCTTTCTGAAGTTCAGCAAGTTCATCTCGGTGTGCTTTCAGAGCAATCAAACTTTGCGCCGTTTGGGTCGGTTGATCTAAGGGTTGAACTTGCAGCTCCACTTGTTCAGTACGATAAGCACCCTTCCAGTAGAAAAGGCCTGCACCAGGGGCAAGGGCAACGCCCATCCATAGGATTGGGGGAAACTCAGACCAGAGGGTGGAGAATACAAGATTAGCACAAAGGATGCCGAGGGCAGCTAAAAAAGAGAGAAAGATGGCTAGAAACCAACTGGGCTGAACCGTACCTTCGAGAGTAATTTTCTGGGTTTGGCTCTCTAGGGCTGTGACTTGATAGGCTCGGCGGTCAAAATAGTCTTGCAATTGGGGAAGTAATTCTTCTTCTGTAACGTTAGCAATGAGCGTGATTTCTTCCGTTCGGTCTTTCACCGATGCGCGGATAAAGAAAAAGAGACCGATACACATCAGAAGGGTCAGGATCAGTAAGGGAATTAAAGCAGGATTTTCGCCGATCATGTCAGGGTTTAAAGTATAGAAGACGCTTTTAATAGTTTACGACGGGGTTATGAAGGTTAAAGAAATTGGTGAACAGGGTCTGTTGCAGCATCTTTTTCGGTTTTGTCCGGCCCATCGGGTGGGTGATGATGGGGCAGTGTTAGAGCTTTCCCCAGGATACTCGATGGTGGTGACCACGGATGTGTTGGTGGATGGAGTCCATTTTAGCGATCGCACCACGCCCCCCCATGCAGTGGGCTGGCGAGCGGTAGCAGCGAATTTATCGGATTTAGCCGCGATGGGCGCTGCGCCTTTGGGGATCACGGTGGGGTTAAGCTTGCCAGGGGACACGGAAGTGGAGTGGGTTGAATCCCTCTATGAAGGGATGACAGAGTGTTTACACCCCTATGAGACTCCCATTATCGGCGGGGATGTGGTGCGATCGCCAGTGATTTCCCTCAGTATTACTGCTTTGGGACAAGTGCAACCCGATCGCCTCTGTCAGCGCCATACAGGAGAACCAGGCGATCGAATTGTGGTCACCGGGGTTCATGGAGCCTCCCGCGCAGGCTTAGAATGTTTGTTAAATCCGGAGTGGTCTACGGCTCTATCCCCTGGCGATCGCCAACGGTTAATTCAAGCCCATCAATATCCGAAACCGCGCCTAGATGTTTTGCCTCAGTTATGGGAGTTGCATCCCCAATGGATCACCGGAATGGATAGTAGTGACGGGTTAGCCGATGCCCTAGAGCAGATTTGCCGAGCCAGTGGGGTGGGCGCTCAGATTCATCTGAGCAAAATTCCCACGGCTCACGGCTTAAAGGCTGTACTTTCTGAAGAAGAAATTCGCCATTGGGCTTTTTATGGAGGAGAAGATTTTGAGTTAGTGCTGTGTCTTCCTCCACAAGTCGCCGAGCCGTTTGTAGAGAAACTGGGGGAAGATGCAGCCGTCATTGGAGAACTCACCGTTGGCGATCGCCTGGAACTTTTAGATCATTTCGACTATGGAGATAAACCAAACCCCAACTCGACCTTAGATCGACGTTGGGGCTTCCAACATTTTAATTAAATTATGGAGTCAATGGGCAATGGAGGCAATGCATCTATATTTAAGCTATTTAGGCTTGCCAGTTCTTCGCCACCACCTCAGCCAGATCCACAACTCGCTGAGAGTATCCCCACTCATTGTCATACCAGGCAATCACTTTTACCATATCGCCATCCATGACCATGGTTAGGCTGGCATCCACAATAGAAGAAGCATCATGACCGCGATAGTCACAAGAGACTAATGGGAGATCGCTATATTCGAGAACTCCTTTTAAGGGGCCTTCAGCCGCTTCTTGCAGCACTTCATTGACCTCTTCTACAAAAGTCCTTTTCTCCACCTGAACCACTAAGTCCACAACGGATACATTAGGAGTCGGAACCCGCATGGCTATCCCATTGAGTTTTCCTCTTAATTCAGGAATCACCAAGGCTACAGCTTTAGCTGCTCCGGTAGAGGTCGGAACAATATTCAATGCTGCGGCTCTAGCACGACGGACATCGCGGTGAGAAGCATCAAGCAGGCGTTGGTCACCCGTATAACTATGGGTAGTGGTCATGGTTCCCTTAATGATCCCAAACTTCTCATGGAGAACCTTGGCAAATGGAGCTAAACAGTTCGTCGTGCAACTGGCATTACTGACGACGTTATAATCTCCATGCCGATACTGTTGATCGTTGACTCCGACTACGAAGGTTCCGATGTTTCCTCCTTTTCCGGGAGCAGTAATCAGAACCTTTTTAGCTCCCGCTTGTAAATGCTTGGATGCTCCTTCTTCGGTTACAAATACCCCTGTCGATTCAATAATTAAATCGATATCCCATTCTTTCCAGGGTAAGTTTAGGGGGTTGCGATCGGAAACACATTTAATGGTCTTACCATTGACCGTTAGGGAGTTCTCATCCGCCGATATCTCTGCATCCAATGTGCCCAACATGGAGTCATATTTGAGCAAATGGGCGTTTGTTTTCGGATCGGAAGTATCATTAATACCCACAACTTCCAGGTTGCTATTCTCTCTGCCTGCCCAGCAGCGCATGAAGTTGCGTCCAATCCGACCAAAACCGTTAATTGCTACTCTAATCACTTCGTCTTGCCCTCTATTTCTTCAACCAAGTATTTTTAAGCAAATGCTAAATGTTTATTGTGACATTAACCCGACTAGAAAATCGCTGTTCGCGTGCGATCGCACTACAAAATCAGCTCTCCTCGCCCTGAATCAGGGATCGGATGGACACCAAATTTTATGACTGACTCCCCAAAAACCATGCAGATAAGGCTGCTTGATTTTGGGTCACTCACTGGCGATCGCCATCGATTGATTGAGGCAGTCCATCTAGCGATCCAGGGTTAAGCCCGATAGAGCCTGGCTTGGGTGAAGCCAGATTCTGTTGTTTATCCTCTAATCTAGAAAATCTTCCAGAATTGAGTTGAGCTTCCTAAGCATGAGAAAGCCTGTTCAATCTGAAGATACCATAAAAGGGAACCGAGTTTTTGAGAACATCCGGTTTAATTTCCGGAAGCAGGGGCAAGCAAAACGAAGAGATAATAAATAAATCTCTCTATTATATCATAAAACTCAAAAACATCCAAATCAGGCTATCCTGGGGGGCACAAACAGAATCAAAATAGGGAAAACCATGGTGATGCTCAGGAACAGATTGGGAATTTTATGGCATAGTATTGCCATAAAAACAAATCCTGAAATATGATATCGCGTGTTATTGGTGTGGTGTGTGAGGAAAAAATGCTTAGTCCGATAGACTTTGGTGGCAAACCCTTCCATTTTATCGGGATAGGTGGGATAGGCATGTCCGCTTTAGCGTACATTTTAGCCAAACGAAACCTACCCGTTTCGGGTTCAGATATTCGCTTATCCCATATTACCGAACGGTTGCAGGGGTTAGGAACTCAGATTTTTGGCTCTCAAGAGGGCCAAAACTTAGAAATCTATCAATTTAACCGCTCTGACTTAGAGAGGGGAGAAGAGAGGGAAAGCCAAGCTCAAGAGGCGATCGCCCCAGTCCCCCAAAGCCCAGTCACTACAACGAACCCAACCGTAACCGATCCGTATCGCTTACCCCAAGTGATTTGCTCAACCGCCATCAATACCAATAACGCAGAATATCGAGCCGCTCTAGAATTGGGCTGTCCCATTTTTCATCGCTCTGATGTCCTCGCTGCTCTGATCCAAGACTATCGGAGTGTAGCCGTGGCCGGAACCCATGGTAAAACCACCACCAGTAGTTTAATCGGTTATCTGTTGCTCAGAGCCGCGTTAGATCCCACCATTATCATTGGGGGAGAAGTCAAAGCCTGGGAAGGAAATGCCCGATTTGGCCAAGGAGAATTTCTAGTGGCAGAAGCAGATGAATCAGATGGTTCTCTGGTTAAATTGGCAGCAGAAATTGGAGTGATTACCAATATAGAATTAGATCATCCCGATCATTATGACAGTCTCGATCAGGTGATTGAAACCTTTGAAAGATTTAAGAAACAGTGTAAAACATTAGTGGGATGCATTGATTGTGCAACGGTGCGCGATCGCATTCATCCCACTCTTACCTATAGTTTAGATTTAGAGTCAGGGGCAGCATACAGCGTCGATCGGGTGGTCTATACCTCCCAAGGAACCCAGGCGAGGGTCTGGGAGCGAGGTCAGGTGTTAGGGAATATAGAAATTCCCCTCTTAGGCCAGCACAATCTTAGCAATGGGCTGGCGGCGATCGCCGTAGGTCGTCACTTAGGCATCGAATTTACCACCATTCAGGAGGCCCTGTCCTCCTTTGAAGGAGCCAAACGACGCTTTGAATACCGAGGAGAATTTAATGGCAGTATACTCATTGATGACTATGCTCACCATCCCAGTGAAATCCAAGCGACATTAGCCGCAGCCAGTCTCAGAGCTAAAGACCAGCGAGTGATAGCCATATTCCAACCCCACCGCTATAGTCGAACCCAAATGTTTCTGGCCGAATTCGCCCAATCCTTCGGACAAGCCAATCAAGTGGTGGTAACGGATATCTATAGTGCCGGTGAAGCTAATTTAGAGCATCTCCAGGGTGAAAGCGTCGCTCAGGCGATCGGTCAATATCACGATCGAGTCTGCTATCAACCCACACTCAAAGACGTTGAACACTACTTGGCCACCCATTTACAACCGGGAGATTATGCCGTGTTTCTAGGAGCTGGGAACTTAAACCAAATTATTCCCCCACTCATCTCTCGTTCGGTTTAATCCCTCACGTTCTCCCCACCTCCTCCACCTGCCCATACACCATTGATGAAAACCCATGACAATTTCCTACGATCCCCCTAGACTCAAAAGCGCTCGTGGTCTGACTCAGATGGCTCCTGAAGGCATCCAACTCAAACCAACGGATGGGGTGAGTCAACCGAGTATGATTCAATCCCATGTCCCCTTAGCAGGGTTAACCTCATTTCGGGTGGGGGGGCCAGCTCAATGGTATGCTGCCCCTCAATCAGAAGCCGAATTACTGGAGAGTTTAGCTTGGGCAAAATCAAAATCTCTACCTGTGACCGTGATCGGGGCAGGATCAAACTTGTTAATTAGTGATGAGGGGTTACCGGGACTGGTGATCGGGACTCGAAATCTGCGAAATATTGAGTATGACGATCAGATGGCACAAGTGAGCGTTGGTGCTGGTGTGTCCTTAGCCTATCTAGCTCGGCAAGTGGCTCGTAGGGGGTGGTCTGGACTCGAATGGGCGATCGGCATTCCCGGAACCGTTGGGGGAGCTGTAGTGATGAATGCTGGGGCCCACAAAAGCTGTATTGCCGATATTCTCATGGATATTGAAGTGATCTCTGGTAACGGCATCAATCAAACCTTAACCCATGCAGACCTCGAATATCGTTACCGCAGCTCTATCCTGCAAGGGTCAAACTACACGGTTACTCAGGCTCGGTTTCAACTCAAGCCAACCCACGATCCCCAAAGGATAATAGCAACGACCAATACCCATCTCCATCAACGTCACGCCACCCAACCCTATCATCTGCCCAGTTGTGGCAGTGTGTTTCGCAATCCTGAACCCCAAAAAGCGGCCCAACTGATTGAAAAAACGGGCCTGAAGGGCTATAAAATTGGAGATGCCCAGGTTTCTGAACTCCATGCCAACTTTATTCTCAACTGTGGCCAGGCAAAAGCCAGTGATATTTATCAATTAATTCACTATGTTCAGGATCAAGTGGCTCGGCAATGGTCAATCCAATTGAAACCGGAAGTGAAGATTTTAGGAAAGTTTAACCCATAACTCAAAACACTCCTATCTCTTAGGAGTCAAGGGTCTAACCCTAGATCTCCTGAGATTTTTACCGCCATTTTGGTTATGCCTGAGCCAAGTGTGGGTAAAATAGCGTAGGAAAGCAGAACAACCCAAATTAGAGTTAATCAATTATGTCACAAGGAAAGGGATTTGGCTTCGGTTTAGGAAAAATGAAAGAGCTGACCGAAGCGTTTAAAAAAGCTCAACAGGTTCAAGAGGGAGCAAAGCAACTCCAAGAAGAGTTAGAGGAACTCGAAGTTGAGGGAGAAGCAGGCGGTGGACTGGTTAAGGTGGTCATGAATGGCAACCAAAATCCCCAGCGTGTAACTATTTCTCCTGATGTTCTGGGAGAAGGGGCTGATGTGGTCTCAGACTTGGTTACCGCAGCCATGAAAGATGCTTATAACAAGTCTACAGCCACCATGAAGGAAAAGATGGAATCCTTGACAGAAGGATTAAATCTGCCGGGTATGGGATAATGCTTGCTCAGGGGTTCATGGGTCTGGGATCTTGAAGTGAACAGGCGATCGTGACCCCCTTTTGTACTGACTAGAACTGCTGTAAAGAGAATGCCATATAAGCTGTTATTTGTGTGTCTGGGCAACATTTGCCGATCGCCTTCCGCCGAAAATATTATGAACCATTTGATCGCCCAACGGGGTTTAGAAGACCAAATTGAGTGCGATTCAGCCGGTACAAGTGCCTATCATATTGGTAGCTCCCCAGACCGCCGCATGGCAGCCGCAGCAGCAAAACAAGGGATTGAGCTGAAAGGAAAGGCGCGTCAGTTTCAGACGGAAGATTTTGAAGCGTTTGATTTGATCCTGGCCATGGACAAGGATAATTATCGTAATATTTTGTTCTTAGACCAGAGAAATCAGTATAAGGATAAAGTGCGTCTAATGTGTGATTTCTGCACTCGTCATCCCCAGATTTCCGAAGTTCCAGACCCCTATTATGGTGGCCCGGAAGGGTTTAATCAGGTCATTGATTTACTCATGGATGCCTGTGAGGGGTTGTTACATCAATTAACAATTAACAATTAATATCAAATCCAGTTATTCATCCATAATTAAAAGTCTAGGGAGCCAGACGCTCCCACTCCAATAATATCAAGGGATTCCAGGAGTGCGGGCATCTTGCCCGCTTGTCTTTTCCCATTCACCGGACTTGATACAGCGCAAAGCGCTATATCATTCCCCCTACTCCCTACTCAATCAACCCGTGTTGCATGACATAGTGAACCAGTTCTGCTCGATTATTCGTTAAGGTTTTGCGTAATAAGCTACTCACATATTTTTCAATGGTGCGGGGACTTAAATGTAAACGCTGGCCAATTTGTGCATTCGATAAGCCACTGGTAAGTAAATGCAGAACATCCCATTCTCGATTAGTCAAAGCTAGATCGGGGGGTACAATTTTGCTGGTTAACGGTTCCGAAGAAGTACCAATAGCAGGAGTCGGGGCTTTAGAGGTTGCCTGCATCATTAATGAATAGCGTTCAACCAAATTCCGTACCACTGCCCCTAACTCTTCGAGTTCAAAGGGTTTGGGTAAATACATATCACATCCTAACTGATAGCCCCGAATGCGGTCTTCCATAGCTGTACGAGCCGTTAAGAAAACTACCGGCAATAAACGAAATTCCGGTTGCTTACGGATCTGGCGCACCAATTCGTAGCCATCCATCAAGGGCATAGCAATATCTGTGACTATCAGATAGGGATGATATTGTTTAACCTGTTGCAGAGCTTCTTGTCCATGTGCCGCCAGGATAACCGAATAACCTCCCTGCTCTAAATAGTCTTGAATAGCAAGGCGTGTTCCCAGATCATCTTCGACAACCAGAATCACCAGTGACATGGCAGTAGAGTATTAGTTTTTCTGTTTTTGGGTTTTGAGTCGCTCAATTTCTTGCTGTAACTCTTCAAGTTGATGACGCAGGTCTTCTGCTTCTTTTCTTGCTGACTTGGGCGCTTCTGAGTCCACATTGACCGATCCTTCGGCAGCCTCTTGGCGATAATTTCCTTGACGAATTTGGGCATATTCTGGGGAATCATACCAGGTTTGTAGATATTGGAGCCGGTCAACGGGGAAGGGATGACTTAGGAGCATTCCCTGTCCTCCATTGTACAGAAGAAACTTATAAACCTGATTGAGATTGTCTTGATCCAGGTCTTGATAGGTTTGAGATTGACGGATAAATTCTTGTAGATTGACTTCATGGCCATATTGACTCGATCCCCCTGCCATTTTCATCATGGTATTCATGACGAGAGGAAGGTTATCGGTGACGAGGAGAGCGGCACGATCTGCTGATAGTTCAGCTTTGCGCCGCCATTCGTAAAAGGCATAGATGAGACCGCTACTGACGACATTGCCTAAGCCAAAGGTCATTTCACCGATCGCTGCTGCTGTGTTCATGGCCCAGATCGCCATCTGAATTAAAATGGTGTGGCCACACTTAATATGACCGAGTTCGTGAGCCAGGACAGTTTTAATTTCCGCTTCACTCATCAAGTCCAATAAGCCGGTATTCAGAACAATAAACGGCTTATCTTTGCCCAAAGCATAACTATTGACTTGGGGATTTTGGGACACAAATAAGTCCGGTTGTGGGGAAACATCCAGATCGCGGACAGATTCCCGAAACAGTTGATAAATGGTGGAATACTGGCGGGGCCCCACTTCAATACTGTTGCCCATTAAGTAAATATATTGAGGACGTTCGTAAATAAATTCTACAAATTTGCGAGCGACTGCATCAAATCCTGGGAAACTGCGTAAGGTTTGTTCGGCTTCCCAGTCTAGGGGATGACGGAAGGCTTCGCTAGAGATTCCGGTATAAGTGGGCATAAGGGTTGATCTATCTTAGTTGTACAGTTACAAACCTCTTTTATGATGACATTTCTTGGCTGGCGTTGCCGTTAATTCGATTAAAACCCACCTCTGGTTTGGGATCTGAATGGGGTCGGGCGGGTTCATGGGGTGAAGCAACCTATTACCAATTCACCATTACTAGCGGAAAGCGCTATACAATGCAAGCGTTGATACATTCTATAAGAAGGTCATGAAAGTAGTAGCCCTTGTTCCTGGTGGCATTGGCGATCAGATCTTATTTTTTCCGACGCTCGATCGCCTGAAACAATCCTACCCCAAAGCGGAAATCGATGTCATTGTCGAACCCCGCTCAAAGGGAGCCTATCGCGTCAGTCAGTCTGTAAATGATGTGTTTGCCTTTGACTTCAAAGACCGCAACTCTCCGGCAGACTGGGGGAATTTATTGGGTATTTTACGCGATCGCGAATACGAAGTCGCCCTCTCCCTCGGTCAACGCTGGGCCGTCGGTCTGCTCCTCTGGCTCACCGGTATCCCCACCCGCATCAGTTATCAAGGGCCGGGGTCTTTCTTCCTCTCCAACCCCATTCCCCTCAAAACCGAGCAATACGCCGCTCATATGTACTATGACCTCCTCCAAGGTCTGAACATCAGCGGCCCCTGTCCCGACCTCTCCCTCAACGTCCCCAAAAAAGACATCGAATGGGCCGAGCAAGAACAGCAAAAACTCGGCATCGGTGAAGGCGGTTATCTCTTAATTCATGGAGGGTCGAGCCAACTGGCCCAAACCAAAGGCATTGATAAAATCTATCCTGTCGCCAAATGGCAAGCCATTGTCCAAACCCTCAACCAGCAACAGCCAGACTTACCCCTAGTCGTGCTGAAAGGCCCCGAAGACGAAGCCCTGGTGAGCCAACTGATACAAGTTTGTCCCAACTTAAAAGTCACCTCACCCCCAGACATTGGTAAACTAGCCGCCATGATTGCCAATGCCAACTTAATGCTCTGTACCGATAGCGCCCCCATGCACTTGTCTGTAGCGGTAAAAACCTTTACCATCGCCCTCTTTGGCCCCACTGACCCGCAGAAACTTCTTCCTGCCAGTGACAAATATATCAGTATTTCTTCCCCTACGGGCAAGATAGCAGATATTACCCCCCAAATGGTACTGGAGAAAATTCTCGGCAGTTAGCTCTCTATCGTTTACCCTCATCTGGCGGCCCCCCCTTCGACTTCGCTCAGAGCGACGCTCCCGCAGACCCTGCTCTGGGGAAGCCGAAGGGAGAGGGCAGGCGCTTCGCGCTAGGGAATAGGTGAAGAATGGAGGGGAAATTCATCTGGGTTCCCGTGGCTCTATGGGAATTTCGCCCGGTTCGATCGCACTGAAGTGTCGCTCAAAGACGGGGATGATCCACTGGCCCTCGTTTTGAAAGTTTTCGGGTTGGAGTTCTGGGGCTGGTGTAGGGGGGGTTGGGTGCAGTTCGCGATCGAGAAGCTCGAATAGTTTTTGTTTGTCAGTGGGGTTGAGTTGATCAATGGCTGGCAAGAGTTCATTGAGTGTCATATCTGGCTCCTGGTGTGCTGTATCTATTTTACCTTCTGCAAACGCCAGGGGGCGATCGCCGAGGGTTGGGTTAAATGGTTTCTCAAATGTTATTTGGGCGGCGTTTACCATGATTGGTACACCTTGGTAAAGTGAATTAACAAGTCTATCCCCTCTCCCATGAGCCAACCCGCCGTATTTCTAGACCGTGATGGAGTTCTCAACCAAGAAGTCGGTTATATCCATCGAGTAGAAGACCTCAACCTCATTCCCGGTGTCGCTCAAGCAGTGCGCCGCTTAAATGACCAAAACTTCTTCTGTTGCCTGGTGACCAATCAATCGGGGCCGGCGCGATCGTACTATAGTATCGATCATGTCAATGCGCTCCATCAGCGCCTCCGTAGCCTCCTAAAAACCCAAGCTGGAGCCGTCTTAGATGCCCTCTTCGTCTGTCCCTATCTCAGCCCCCCAGAAGGCGGTATTGACCCAGAATTTGCCCGATGGAGTACCTGGCGCAAACCCAACACCGGCATGTTAGTCGCAGCCGCTTGGGAACATGACTTAGACCTCAGTTCTAGTTTTGTTGTCGGCGATAAAGCGACAGATGTAGACATGGCTCATAATGCCGGATGTCAAGGCATTTTAGTCCAAACTGGTTATGGTTCGCGGGTTCTCTCCGGAGACTATCAGCACCATACTCGACCCGATTATATCGCCACAGATTTAGCCGATGGCGTAAATTGGATTCTTGGAATAGGGAATAGGGAATAGGATGTTTAATTTTTAATTTTTAATTTTTAATTGATCATGCTACCGAGCGAATTACTGATTTATCGCTATAGCGGCGAAACTATTATTCCCAAAAGACTCAAACTAGACCGCTATTGGATAGGGATAGCCACCGATTTAATTGCCTGTTTTCAAGACCATATCGGACAACCCCAAAAAGACCTCGATCGCAGCTTACAGGAATTTGAAGGCGAAAGTCCCGATTTTCGCATCAAGCGCGGACTCGCTCATCTCTTGAAAAGCTCCTTTTCTACCTTTGAAATCATCAGCCCCCTTGACCCCCCCCTGCTCAGACAGCGCATCTTTGCCGCAGCGGCCCAAGGTCGGCCGGGACACGACTGGACAGAACACACCTTAACCCAAGTGGCCCACAGTTTGAGCCAAGAACTCAAGCGCGAAGTAGTCATTGATGAACTGCGTCAAGGACTCTATGCCGATTTAATCGAAAATCGCATCTTCACCCAATTTGACCCCCCAGAACCGGAAGCGCTGCTGCATCGCTATAACCTGTCCCAAGTGCAAGGTATCTTTTATCGCGCCACCCATATTAAAATTAATGCACATCGCAATGTTCCCGGAGAATATAAGCTCTTATTTCGCTATCTGAAGCTGTTTCAATTGATGGCATATATTGAAGGGGATGCCGACCATGGGTTTACGATTACCATTGATGGGCCCTCTAGTTTACTAAAGGTGAGTACGCGCTATGGACTGGCTTTGGCTAAGTTAATTCCGGCTCTGTTGCATGTGACCAAATGGAGCATCGAAGCCAATTTACAAACCCGTGATTTCTATACGGGTGCGCCGAAACAAGGTAAGTTTTCTTTAGATTCCCAATGTCAGTTAGTCAGCCATTATCCCCCCGGAAAACCCTATGATAGTATGATTGAGTCAGCTTTTGCCGATCGCTGGGAAAAGCAGAAAACCGATTGGGCTTTAGAGCGAGAAGTGGATTTAATCCCCATTCCCGGTAGTGTGATGATTCCGGATTTTCGCTTTGTCCATGCCGATGGGCGATCGGTTTTATTAGAAATTGTGGGCTATTGGCGACCGAGTTATTTACAGAAGAAATTTTATCAGGTGAAATTTATTGATGACAAGGCTTTTATTTTGGCGATTTCTGACCGTTTGAATCTAGAAAAAGCTGGGGTTAAGATTTCCGAGTGTCCCATTCCCATTGTCTGGTTTAAGGAGAAATTATTGCCCAAGTCAGTTCTGGAATTATTAGAAAATTTATGAAGATTTTATGGTTTTCCCATTACCCATTACCTACAGCAGTTTTCTCTGCTATCCGGTACACTTTGATCCCCCTAAATCCCCCTTAAAAAAGGGGGACTTTCTTATTCCCCCCCTTATTAAGCAGGGGGTTAGAGGGGGATCTTTTACTACTGCACTTCATTACAGCGCAAAGCACTGTAATTATCCATCCTTGATGTCCATATACTCAATTGCCCAGTCATGCATCGCTGTTAAAACTGGTTCTAAACTCTCTCCTGTGGGGGTTAAAGAATACTCAACTTTGGGCGGTACTTGGGCATAAACCACGCGCTGAATTAGTCCATCTTCTTCCATTTCTCGCAGTTGTTGGGTGAGCATTTTCTGCGTGACTCCAGAAATGGCTCGTTGCAGTTCTCCAAAGCGCTTGACTCCAGAGAACAGTTCGCGCAGAATTAACACTTTCCAGCGTCCCCCAATCACTTTGATGGTAGTTTCTACGGCACAGGTTAGGCGGGTTGAGGACTCTAATTTACTGTCCATTGTTACTTTTTGGGTACTAGGGCACTTTGAAGTGCCGTCTTTACAGGCTCAGTTGGGCTGGACTACACTTATCATTAATGGTTGAATTCAGAAGTTAGGTTATGGTTCATACACCCCTACAAACCCCCCAAATCACAGTTCGTAAATCCTCAGAGCGGGGATTAGCTAACCATGGATGGTTAAATTCATATCATACCTTTTCTTTTGCCAATTATTATGACCCTAAGTATCAAGGATTTCGCCATCTTTTGGTGATTAATGAAGACCGAATTAAGGGCGGTTCGGGTTTTGGAACCCATCCCCACCGAGATATGGAAATTATTTCCTATGTGATTGATGGCGCTTTAGAGCATCAGGATAGCATGGGCAATGGGTCGGTAATTCGTCCGGGAGATGTGCAAATTATGAGTGCAGGAACGGGGGTTACCCATAGTGAGTATAATCCTTCTCAGGAAGATTGGGGGCATTTTTTGCAAATCTGGATTTTACCGAATCAAAAGGGGTTAAATCCGGGTTATCAACAACAATATTTTAGTCCAGCATCGAAACAAAATCAACTGCGGTTGTTGGTTTCTCCGGATGGTGAGCAGGGTTCGGTGGTGATTCATCAAGATGCTAAGTTGTTTGCTTCGGTGTTAGATCCAGGGGTGGCGTTAGCTTATGAGTTTGCCCCAGAGCGTTATGGATGGATACAAATGGTGCGGGGAAAACTGTCAGTTAATGGTACAGTATTGGAAACTGGAGATGGGGCTGCGATCGCCCATACGGAAACCTTAAATTTACAAGCCCAAGAATCCTCGGAGTTTCTGCTGTTTGATTTGGCTTAGTTTTTGTTAATGCCCTCTGCTTATCTCCCTCTCCCCTCATCTCCAGAGGGGTTGGGGGATGAGGGCAACGGTTAACTACTCATTTTTTTTACTGAATGAATCATGTCTAATTCAACCAAAATTCTCGCTTTTGCAGGTAGCGCTCGCCAGGAATCTTTTCATAAAAAACTGGTGAAAATTGCGGCTCAAGGAGCTACGGAAGCAGGCGCAGAAGTGACATTTATTGATTTGCGGGATTACCCGATGCCGATTTATGACCAGGATTTAGAAGAGAAGGAAGGTTTACCGGAGTCGGTTTTGGCTTTGAAGGCGCTGTTTAAGACTCACCAAGGGTTGTTAATTGCCTCTCCGGAATACAATAGCTCAATTACGGGATTATTGAAAAATACGATTGATTGGTTGTCCCGTTCGGAACCGGATGAACCCCCTTTGGCGCTTAGTTGTTTTCGGGGTAAGGTGGCTGGAATTATGAGTATTTCTCCGGGAGGCGTAGGAGGTTTGAGGGGATTGGTTCATTTACGGGCGATTTTGGAGAATATTGGCGTGATGGTTTTGCCGGATCAAAAGACGATTCCGAATGCCTTTGAGCAGTTTGATGGTGAGGATCAACTGAAGGATGAACGGCAACAGAAGTCGGTTAAGGCTTTGGGGCAAAAGTTGGCAGAGTTGGCGATGAAGTTGTCATAGGTTGCGTTTGCCTTCTTCCCCCTACCCCCCTTCTCCCGTGGGAGAAGGGGGACTTTTTTTCTCTCCTATTTTTTGCGGGTTTTCTTGATGTTTTGTTTGATGGTTTTTTGGAGGTTGGGTTCGCGTCCGAGTTTGGCGATGAGTTCGGAAGAGTTGATATCCCGATCGCCTTCATATCCGCAATGGGTACACCGATAGACAGGCTTATTGATGTCCATGTCTGGATCATAGGCTAGGCATTGGCAGCAAATCCGAGATAAGGGTAGATCGGACGCAGGTTTTAGGCGCTGCATCTTTTTACCGAATTCTTGGGTTTTCTTGTCGATTAAGTCGATTTGTTGACCGATCGCCGCATCCAGATTACTCTTATTTTGGCCCGCTACAGCCGCCGCTTGGTTTTTGTCAAAGCCGCTCCCGTCCTCTTTGGCTTTGGCTTTTGCCTTTCCTACCTTATTCTGCAAGCCATGCTCAACGGCGATACCGGAGGAATAGGTGGTTAAATAGGAAGCAATCCGGTATTGATGCGATCGCCGTCTGCGTTTCGTCTTTTCGTGGATGCGCTTGATTTTCTGCTTGCAGTTTTTCACCCCTTGGGAGTCTCCGCACTGCTTCCACCGTAGGCGCTGAATGGTGCTGGCGTTTAAGTCAACACCAATATGGGCGCACAAATCCTCAACCGTGCGGCAAGTTTTGAGGATGTCCGCATCTGCTTTCGAGACATAATCCAATAGATTCGTGTCCGGGTGATGTATCCACAGAATCAGCCGACGGTAGAGTTTCTCATCCAGGTGTTGCTGTGCTTTCTTCAGTTTTTCTTGGGAGTCCCGATAAAATCGGGGTTTACTGATTTGTTGACTGCGGGTTTTTCCCTCTTCATTCACCCAAGTTACGGAGCAATAGTTCTCTTCTTTCCATCCCCAATCAACCCCTGCATAGCCTCTCGGCTCCACATTTCGCACCCGTCGGGGCGGTTCTTCGCGGGTGAGTTGGACAAAAAACCCGGATGCTTTCTCGACAATTTGCATCACTTTTACCCGACTCTTTCCCCAGCGCTGGTCAAGTCCGGGGAGGTGAACATCGCCAAAACCGGGGATTTTTAGCCGATTTTCTCCTACAGTGCGGACAGCATCGGCTGATTGGGGTTTTTTGCCTCCGGCATTGGGGTTGGGGTGGCGAATGGTGGTTACAGGGGTATTCGTTCCCTTAAATTTCGGCTTTCCTCGACGTAGGGATTCTTTACTGTAGCGGTCTTTTACATATTTATCCCAAGCGCCCCCTAGTTGTTCGAGTAATCCCATGCGATATTTTTGTTGCACGTTGAGGATCAGTTGCCGGTCTAAATCTTTGAGGAGGTCGGGGGTAATAATTGACCGGTCTTGTAAATCTCTAGCCCTGGCAAGGATGCCTAAGCCTCGTTTGGAGTCCTTCATGGCTGAATTGCTGATTAGTCCGGGGTTGTGGTCGCGTTGAATGGGGCAAGAGTAGCCATAGCCGCCAAACCATCCAGAGGCTTTAATCTCGGCACGGGTGAAGACGTGATCCTTATCGCCCATTCTCTCATGACCGGCTTTAGTAGTGGCGATTTGATCGGCTGTAAAATTGGCCTTAAATTCACTAACTTTACAGATCATGAAGTGTGGTTAAAAATTGGTTTTGGGTGGTATAATCACTATAATATCTTCGGATGTTCCCCGGTTTCGGGGGATATGGCGGTGTAGCTTTGGCAGCCGCAATCTGCTGGTGAAACTAACCAGCGATCTATCTAATTTAATATAGAGGGGACAATTGATCAAGCAGAGCAATTTAAGATTGCAACTGCAATCGCTCTTCAAATTTCCAATCACCCCTCTTAGGGATTGAAACTCAAAACCTAATAGAGATTTCGATAAATTTCAACACTTTCTATTTCCAAAACACCCATTTTTATTTAATTTTTAATTGATACAACTCTGAACCTCTTGCATCCATTGTTGATAAACCACTTGCTGCAAGGTTTGACTAAAATCCCGGCAAATGGAGATCAAAATCTGGGGGCGCTGGTAGCCTAGACTCATTAACCGTTTTTTATCAATTTTGAACAGTTGACAGTCGGTTTTGGCCGTAAATTGTAGTTGGGAGGGTGAGTCATCAAATAAGTCAAGATAGCCAAAACCGGAACCGGAAGCAATTTCCTTAATCGGGATTAACTGGTCTCCAGAGCGTTTAGAAGAAATGACGGTTCCCGACCCGACAATATAACAAGCGTTCATCACCTTACCGGCGGCAAGGATGATTTCATGTTCTAAATACTGTTCTTGGACTAACTCTTGGGAGATTAAAATCAGTTCGTCTAAGCTCAGGCTTTGGAACAGGGAGAGGTTTTGCAGGAGGATAATGGGGTTCATTAGTTAGGGAATGGGGAATGGGGAATATCAAGTCCGGGTAATATCAAATCCGGTTAAACATTTGTCATTGCGACCGAAGGGAAGCATTCGCGCTTCGCGTTTCACGCAAGCTTCGCTTTTCATGTCCGCGAAGCGGAAACGCCAAGATTCGGAGATGATCGAGATTGCTTCATTCCGCTCCGCTCCATTCGCAATGACATATTACAACTGATCCAACGGACTTGATATAATCCATTAAAATATTGCATGAAGGTGGGCAGGGTTTGTTGTTAAAAGTTGAATGATTTCGCTTATCCTCCTGCCCACCCTACGCAAACTAATTAAGGAGTAAGGGAGCGAGACGCTCCCACTCCGAAACAGGAAGGAGTGCGGGCTAATTAAGGAGCTAGGGAGCGAGACGCTCCCACTCCGAAACAGGAAGGAGTGCGGGCATCTTGCCCGCTTCTCCCCATCCCCCATCTCCCCATCCCCCCATCTCCCTATCTCCCTGTCTCCCTATCTCCCTATCTCCCCATCCCCCCATCTCCCTATCTCCCTGTCTCCCTATCTCCCTATCTCTCCATTCCTATACTGTAATCTCGGTTTCTTCTAGACTTTGCTTGAGGAAGGTGCTGAAGCGTTTGCAAATTTCTATAATCATATCGGGTTTTTGGTAGACCAAATCGAGGAAGCGATCGCTCTCTAATTTCAGTAAAGTACAATTGCTCTGGGCGATCACATCCACCCAAGCGGGGGTTTGGTTAAAGAGTTGGGATTCTCCAAAGTAATCCCCTGAGTGGAAGGTAGCCAGGATTTGGGGATTCCCGCCGATGGTTTTGACAATCTGAGCGGTTCCGGAAGCGAGAATATAGAGATGGTGGCGTTGAGATCCTTCGGTAACGATCGCCTCTTCGGGGGCAAACTGTTCTTCGATTAATTCCTGATTAATCAACAGTAACTCATCTAAGGAAAAATGGCGGAAGAGCTGAACGCGGGTGAGGATATAGATCCGCTCTAGGGTTTGCTCCTGGTGACAGGTTTGGCTTCCGGCGGGAAATAGGGTTTTGGCCACCTGCTGCACCAGAGGATCGGGGGTTTGGATCAGGGTCTTAGGAATGTCCACCAAAGCCACCATTGCACCGAGTTCTAACCATCGGTCTTGGGAAGCGAGGCTCTCTAAAATCAGTTTATAGCCCTGGGTTTTCATCCATTGGGCATCGGTCTCGATGTCCTGTTGCGGCAAGCCACCACTAGCCCAGGTTTCCAGGAAGGGGAGCAGGGGTTGGACAAATCGACGATAGCGCAGGGAGGCGATGGTTTCCACTGCATTGGCCCGATCGCGTAAATTCTGGGAATGAATCACCTGTTTGAGCGCGTCCAGAGTATCGCCACAGCCCAGGCTGGAGAGGGTATGGAACACCCGGTCTAGAACCCGTTTTTGATAGTCCCGAATGGCGATCGCCAAAAGTTGCCACTGGGGACGGTCTGCGGGAATCTGCTGCCGCCAGTCCCAACTGCGGCTAAATTGCTGTAACTGGGGCGCTAAATAGTGATAGAGCCGATCTTCGGCGCGGGGTGTGCCCATATATCCCAAGGTGGCGATCGCCCCATCCACCACTTCGGCACGGGGCGACTCTAGATAGGGTTCCACCCAAGATAGGGCGCTCTCTCCCCCATGGGCTAAGGCCTGGGCAGCTTGTTCGCGCACATGAGGATGGCCGTCCGTTAAAGCTTGGGCTAAATAGGGGAGAAGCTTTTCCTCCGGCGCTTTGCCCAAAATTGCAATGGCTGTGGCTCTCACCTGGGGATCGCTATGACCCAACTGGGAAGCGGCCAACTCCCGGATCTGGGCAAACAGCTCGCAGTTGAGGCAGGTTATATACTCTAACCCCTGTTGCTGGACTTCCAAGGGAGCATGGCGGATCAGGGGGTCAAGCAGAATGAATAGATCGGGGTTACTGGTGCGAGCGATGATATGGATGATATTTTGTTGGCTCTGGGGGGGCAAATTGGCCGCCCAAGCGTCTAAATCATCGGGTAATGAGGTTTTTGAGGTTTGCAGGTCTGCCAGGGTAATCAGGGCGCGAATTTCTGGGTTTCCCGTTTCCCAAAACTGCGATCGCTGGGGTTCGGGAGCCGGTTGTTGACAGATAATCAACAATTCTAAGGCGATCGCCCGTCCTAGGCGATCCGTTGACTCTAACAAATTCCGGGTACAAAAGCTTTGATCCTCAGCCGGAAGTTGGCTCAGAAACGTCACTACCCCCTGGCGCAGTTCCGGGTGGGTGTGGGAAAACAGGGTTTTCACTTCCGGCAACACCTGGCTAGGGTTCTGGAGACGAGTAGCTAATTGTAGCCCTAAAAGCTGAGTTTGGCGATCGCCACTGGTGAGCATTTTTTTCACTTCCTCTTGATAGGAAGCCGGAAGTTTCACCCATCCCGTTTTCACCCCCTCTAAATTCACCAATCCTTCCGTTACCATAGACATTAAAGAATCTAGATAACTGCGACCGGTCAAATAACCCACCCCACTATAAATAATACTTAAACCAATACCCAATAAGGCCGTTGTGCTTAAATTTCCCCACTTTTGGGCGCTTAGAAGAATCAAACCCCCTAACACTTGCCCAATCGGGGAAAATAGCCCTTCACTCAAAACTCGAAACCGCCCCAAAATGCGCGGGGGAACCGCATTATAGTTCAGCAGACGTACCGCTTCTGCCATACCATAATTGAGGGAGCGCTGGTTAATGTTAGTGAAAACCGCCGAACCGAGTCCTGGAGCGAGAAATAAACCGATAAAACTAGCTAGGGTGGTGATCGGATAAATCAGATTCATGCGTCGCACTCCCATTGTCTGAATTAACCAGGGAGTGACGAGAGACGATAAGCCAAATTCTAGTACACTTAAGAGCGTGGCCATTAAAGCGAGAAAACTGGCTAATTTTTGGGCATCTCCCAAGGTCTCAGCGTAGATGGCTGAGTATTGGTATTCTCCTAAGAGCCGCAATAATAGGAGTAAAAAGGTATTGCCCGTCAGAAACAGAATAATCGGATAGCGGGAAATCAGTTGGGGAAATTGGCGCAGGGAGTCTTTGAGGGTTTCCGCTTGTTGATGGGGTTCGTTAACTTCGATATCGTTTTGGTCAATTTCAATATAGACCATTTCGGCGATCGCCAGCCCATACAATACCGGCAGTGCCATCACCAGCACAGAGGGTTTAATCACCTGAAGGGCAATACCGGCGATCGTATTCGCCAGTAAATAGCCTAAACTAGAGGCTAAATTCAGATAAGAGGTATAGCGCTTCAGTTCTAACGCCGTAAAATAATCCGCCACCAAATTCCAAAAGCCGATTTTAATCACCAGCACGCTGACGACTTCGGAAAAAATATAAAAGATAAACAGAATATAGAGTCCAGACTCTAACCATCCCAAAATTCTTAACCCCAACATAAACAGGGCACTACCTAACAGCAGCAATTGCAGCAAGCGCTTATGGGAAAATTGACCAATCACCTGGGAAAACAACCCAGAGATAGCAATTACACAAATCGGGGTTAAGGTATAGAGCAAGGGCAGTTGATCCGCTCCTGCATTAGCCAAAAACAGGGAACGAGCGAGTAAAGATGCTAACCCTTGAGTTCCCACTAAGGTTAAGGCCAGCAGCAGAAATGCGCCTAGCCTTTTCAGTTGATCTTCGGATAAGCCTAGGCGCTTTTTGAGGACGGATAACAACATGGGATAGGGACAACCAAGGGTTACGGGTTAATGTCGGAGCGATCGCGGATATATTCTATCAGAGTATCAGACAATAAATACCCCGTATCCATCATATTTTTACCTTCAGCAAATAGGCTATATCCATCTCCTCCTTTAAACAAAAAACTAGACGTAACTACCCGATACGTTTGATCCAGATCTAGGGGAACATAAGCGCCATCAGCTTGTCGAGTTTGGATACTCAGCATCCGCGAACCCACCGGTAAATCGGCGCTCCAATCCAGTTTCAGTCCCGCCACTTGGGGAAAACAACCATCGAGTTTCTCCACTTGACTGACTCCATATTCTAGAAGCTCTTTAATCTGTTTTCCCGTTAAGTCTACTTCAATAATCGTATTGGAAAAAGGGAAAGCTTCTAAAACATCACCGATGCTAATTTCTCCGGCTGCAATACTTCCTCGAATTCCACCTCCATTAATAATTGCAATTTGAGTATTGTTAAGGACTGTTTTGGTCAGCAATGCTTCTCCTAAAAGAGTGCCTAGGTTGGTTTGCTTTTGGCGAATATCCGGGCGATCGCCATTCAGTTTAACCGGGGTTTTTCCAATCACTTTAGCCTTCATTTGATCGATGGGTTCAGCGAAAGCTTCTAAAATCTCCTCAAATTGAGGATGATCGGTAATTTCCGCATTTACAGGATGAAGATTTCCCTGCCAGTTCTGAAGATTTCCCTGGCGATTAAACGTAATATCTAAATCCCCTAAATATTTACCCCATTCCCAAGCGGTGACGACTAAAATGGGTTGACCATTGGGTGTTTTTTCCACAATAGGATAGGGATAAGTTGCCTCTGGCATATCTCCGACTCTGGTATGGGAATGGCCGCCAATAATTACATCTATTCCATCGACTTGTTGGGCTAACTTGAGATCCTCAGTAATTCCCAGATGGGTGAGGGCAATGATTTTATTAATTCCTTCTTCGCTTAACGCTTTGATTGCTTCTTTGGCTGCTTCCACTGGGTCTAAAAATTCCACCCCTTCCCCAACTTCTGCCATACTCATGGTTTCCGGAGTTGTGAGTCCCAAAATCCCGATCTTTTGCCCATCCTTTTCCAGAATAGTCCAGGGTTGGACTAACCCAGAGAGAGGGGAGTTAGACGCGATTTTAAGATTAGCCGAAACCAGGGGAAATTTACTCCCTTGAATGAATTTTGCTAACACCTCCTGACCCCGATCGAATTCATGATTGCCGAGGGTCATGGCATCATACTTTAAGGCATTGTAAAATTTACTATCAGCTTGCCCTTGATAGGTGTTAAAATAGAGTGTTCCTTGGAATACGTCACCTGCATCTAAGACGAATAAGGGTTGATTGGCGATCGCACTCTCTTCTCTGAGTTGATCGATTAGGGTTTTGCGTTTAGAAATCCCTCCCAATGTCCCATTTTCTCCCATCCCTACGGGTTCTAAATGGGCGTGATGATCGTTGGTGTGCAACAAACGGACTTCAAAAGCAGCCGCGCTCCAGAAACGCCCACTGATTAGCCCAATCATGACGGCGATAACAAGGCCAAGAAGGACTTGTAGGCTTCTTTTCCAATAGACTGAAGTTCGAGTCATTGATTTGTGATTTTAGAAGTTTCAATAAAGTATTCCCATTTTAGGAGATCTCCATATTAAATTTCCCTAAAACTTTGATAAACTAAACTTAAGTCCATGACTGGTGTGAGCTTCTATGGCTTCTGTCCCTTTTTATATTGTTGATGTTTTTGCTGTGAAACCCTATAGCGGCAATCAATTAGCTGTCATTCTCGATGCGGGAGAACTGACGACGGAAACGATGCAAACTATTGCCAAGGAAATTAACTTTTCAGAAACTACGTTTATTTTAGGCGATCGCCCGGAAAATGGTGGCTACCCAGTCCGCATCTTTACCCCCACGCAAGAACTCCCCTTTGCAGGACATCCCACCCTAGGCACTGCCTACATCATCCAGCAAGCCATTATTGGATCAACCGTCGAGCGCGTCACCTTAAACCTGCAAGTCGGCCAAATTCCCGTCCATTGGCAAACGGAGAATCAAACAGAAATCTTATGGATGCAGCAAAATCCGCCAGAATTTACCGCTACCTATTCTAAAGAAGTCCTTGCTCCTATCCTCAGTTTAGAACCGGAAGACATTGACGATCGCTTTCCCATTCAAACCGTCTCGACTGGAATTCCCTTTATTATCGTTCCCCTGAAAACCCAAGCCGCTCTCAAGCGATGTCGAATTCAGCAACCCTTATATTTTGAATTTATAGAAGACAAGCCCGTAAAAATGATTTTTGTCTTTTGTCCCGAAACCAAACATCCCGAAAATACCTTTAGCGCTCGCATGTTTGCCGACTATCTCGGCATTCCCGAAGATCCCGCAACCGGCAGCGCCAATGGCTGTTTTGCAGGCTATTTAGTTCAACATCATTATTTAGAAACTGAAGATATTCATAATGTGCGCGTCGAACAAGGCTATGAAATTAATCGCCCCTCCCTCTTACACCTCAGCGCTCACCGGCATCAAGATACGATTTCGGTTCAAGTCGGCGGTACAGTCATCCCCATTGCCAAAGGTGAATTCTTCCTCTAGTCCATTCTCTTACAGCGCGAAGCGCTGTAATGTTTTTCCTAGCAGGCTAAGGACTCTGTTACAATCTTGACTTTACCTCGTTGTACACCTCTTAAGATGCGATATGCTGCTTTGTATTCTTCACTCTCCTTGCTAAAGGTTTGACAGGTTAGCTTGAGGAAGAACAAGTCTTCAGTGGAAATGGAGTTGATTATACTAACGGAAGCAAAAAGGCTAGAGATGTAGTCGGATAGTTTGTCTGTCGCTGATAGCATGGTATTCTCCCTAAATCCTGATGTTTTTATTCTCTACAAGTTTTTGCGATCGGTAAGTGACACTCCTCAGTGTTGAGGATGATCGTGTACAAGCTAACCTGTGATGGCTATTGAGCAGCTATGGCGACGGAGATCACTGCCTGGCAATTCGCAGAGCGATCGCTTTACGCATCGCGCCAGTGATGCCGTGGCTTTGTACTAGGGGCAAGAGGTAAACGGCAATAGGCGTTACTCATTACCCCGCACTTCTTCCCCAAAGGGCTAATCCTCCCCCCCGTCCGCGAGCAGCAATCAGGTTATCTTGGACTAAAAAGTAGTTGAAAAACGCTAGTTCCCGGATAGGCGCACCATAGAATCGAGCGTTGCGGTTTTCTCCGTTGCGAATCAGGGTAGAAAATAGGACTTTACCGAAAAATTTCACTTGCATTGTCGTAAAGTCAAATGCTAGAATGGAATTAGACTTTAAACGTTTTGCGGGCCCAAACACGACTAGGGTAAACAAGCCGATTTGAATTCGATTTTCGACTTCTCCCCCTTCAAATTTCTCCCCCTCGATCTCTTCTAAATCGGGTAACGGACGGTAAACCAATTGAATTGGAATCACCCGCAGCAGGGTTTGCGCTAACTTCATCTGCGTCAAATTAAGCGATCGCCCCCGTTGTTTTTCCCCCGTAATCCAACACAAGCGCCAAGTTCCCGCTAGTTGCTCGAAGCTATAGGGCGCTTTCTCCTTTTTCCCCCACTTTTCCCAAGCCAACAGTTCCTCAACCACCTCCCCCCCATCGGGAGCCGCCACTTGAGGGTTCAACATTGATGCGACCGTCTGTTCGAGTACCGCCAAATTTGTCATTTTTATTCCTGTCCATAGATCAGTCATTCAAGAGGCGGTTTTACCCGCCCCTAAATCTCCCATTATTTCAGTCTGGATAATCCTTGCAAATCAAACTTTTGCAGCCAAACTTGGCGATCGCTCTCTGTAAAAGACTGATCGCGAGATTGGGCCTTCACTTGAAAGCGATCGGCCACCAAAACCCCCGTAATATTTTTCCCCTGAGTCACCGCCGGAAACCCCCCAATATTTTTGGTACTCTTTTCGTACTTTTTCCGAGCCGCAGGCAAACTAATCGTATCGGAAATCGACAAAACCGCCATATCTGTTCCTCCCTGCTTCAGCTTATATTCAGAAAATCCCTTTTTCTCCTGAGCTGCAACCACCTGATACCCATCCCCAGACCTGGGGAAAAAGCGGTTCAAACGAGAACCTGGAAGCGCTTCCTTCTTCACGGCTGGTGCAGCATTGCGTTTAGTCGTCTCCCGTTGCGTATTTTGCCAAGATTGAGTCGTATCCTCTGAACTCTTCTGGGGCTGAGTTTGGGTTGGCGTATTCCGTTGGCTACTGCTTGAAGATGAAGATCCGGTCGTACCCGCACAACCAGAGACAAACACCACTGTCGCCAGCGCAACGGCAACCCACTGTTTCCGTTCAAAGCTAAAGATCATCAGTATGTCCTCCACTTGAGATCGATCTGTTCCCATTGTGGCTGATGATCCTTACCCTCTGTCTACCAAGGAGAACCAATGAGAGTAAAAGCCGCCCAATAAAACGGAGCGGCTAGATTATCAATAGCCAAATTACTTAGCTCTGAAGGTAATTCCACCGCCCCCCGACTCCCCCGTAATTCACGGTTATTTAAACTTACTTCTCCTCGTAATAGGGAAATTTGCGCTTGGCGCAGGGCTTCCGCTTTCATTGAAACCCTGGGTAACTGCTGATAAAATTCACTCATCAGTGCCAAAGTTCCCCCATCACTGACATACCAAAGACTCGCTAACGCTGATTGCACACCACTTTCAAACGCTAATCCCGCAAACCCTAATTCCGCTTCCGGATCGCCAATAGCCGTCCGACAAGCACTCAACACCAGTAAATCCAAAGGCGGATCATCCAAAGGCAGTTGGCGAATCCGATCCAGGGTAAGCTGAGTATCCCAAAATTGAATATAGGATTGATTCGGTTTTCCCGGCTGAAATTCAGCATGGGTGGCTAAATGAACAATATCAAAATCCTGGGATTCCAATTGGGTTTGTAAGTTCTCTAAGGTAAATTCCTCATTCAAAAACGCTCGGCTCTCCCAAACGTTTTGCCCTTGCACTATCCCCTCACGGAGCAACTCCAATTCTAGGGCAACGGCAGGTAAAGGATTGAGATTCTTAAACTCCGAGGCTCCCATCGCCAGAAGTTTTGACTGTTGGGGTTTTTCTGCTCCCACCGTCATCAAGTTAAACGCTGGGATCATCGCCAAGTTATATTTTTCCACTAAAAATTGCTCACCATCAAATAAGGCAGCAAACGGAACCGATCTTAATCCCACTCCTGTACATAAGAGTAAGGTGTCAATGCCTTCCGTTTCTAATTGGGCTTCTATCGGGCGGATGATCCACTCGTAGAGTTGTTGTGCCGAAGCTTGATATCGCGTTGTCCGGATATATCGGGGATTGGTGATTGTGCTGCGAAATTCATCAGCGATTTCCCCAAGTTTAGGTTGAGATGCATCTTGGATCTGATGATGGGTTAGATGACCCTGAGCCGTCATCAAAAGTAAATTTAGACCTTCTGGCATAGGATGAAGATAGAGTAGCGCTGGGGTTTTTCCAGTTTCTTTCTCCTTCCGAGCCAGAAACTCGGCAATTTCTGGTGCTTGTAGGGCTGACTGATTCCTAGTCCCTGATTGGAAGTAATCGGTGTAATCGTTTTTCCACATCTGTTCTAGATGGTTAACGACACTGATTAACTCTTGTCGATCTGAAGGCTCTTTTGACTCAAGGGGGAGACTCCAGCTTAAATGCCCAGTTACTACAATGATACTGAATACAACCAAAAACAAGCCCAGGCAAGAGATCCACCGGGTTGCTCGTTTACGCATCAGATAATGATCAAACATAAGGTTGACCTTCAAGACATGAAAGGATCTCCTCTGTCATAACAAATTTAGGAGGCCAACGGAATGATTTCTCTAGCCACAAAAAAACCTGCTGAAGCAGGTTTGAGTTAGGAAGACGGAACAATACACAATCATCAACCAATCGCTGACCGTAATTTTTCCAGTTGTTGAGGTGAAATTGACGCTAATGCTTTTTGTCCCTGTTCAGATTCCACGAGCTTGACTAATTCCTGAACAGCTACTTCAACTTCGTTGGAAATCGGAGGATTAAGAATTTCGCCAGCTTCGGGATGGCAAACTCCTCCTTCACACACCCAGCCTAAGTCATGCCAATATCGGGTGGGGACAGTGGTTCCCCGTTGCCCAATGTGTTCGGAGTTCAACCACTGGGTTTCTAGGTAAGATTGGGGTGATTCGTAATATTTGGGCGATCGCGCATAAGGAACGGTAAAACATCCGAAAACTTTCCGGTATTCCTCTGAATCTAGAATAGCGGTAATTAACTGGTCAACACCTTTTGTGGTTAAAGTTTGCGAATAGTGTTGAATTTCAGCTTTATCTTTTGGCGCACGACCAAGAAAGTGTTTCAAGCAGATTTCTAAGAACTTCACATTGGAGTAACGGTGATAGAAAGAATCCAGATAAACAGCAGAATGACCTAGCTCTTTCAGAAACCGACGTACTCCAATTTTATCGTGCAAAAATTGATGCTCGGCTTTCTTTAAAAGTTTGTGTTCATACTGATAAGGCTGACGCTCCAATACTTGATAATAGATGGCGATCAGCGCTTGTTGCCGTTCTTCGAGCGATGAAGTTCGACTGACAGTTATGGGTTTAGGGGGGCAGTTCATGGGTGTATTTTCCTCTACAACAGGATCGATTTACTTAAACATGGGAGTTCAACATCACGGTAATGATTTTGATATAAGGATGGACTAAACTACTACAGTTAGGGGGCAACAGCTCATCCACTTCTTTATGCAAATAGTCATAAACCCTCGTACAATGACTGGTGCGTTTATAAGCCACTAAAATAGTGTCGAGCCAAAACATCATTTGTTCTTTGAAGAACATCTCGTCATTCCGCAAAATTGACAAGGCAATATAACGAATGACTGAACCCATATCGTATTTGCATCGAGCGCCATGATTTTTGATTAACTCTGGATAGGCTTGGGCAAATTTACGGAGGGTATTGACGATCAGCTTTTCACTGTTTTCACTCAGAAGCTGATAGGTTTGTAGCCGGAGTTGATAGCTTTGCAAATATTGCTCTAAAGGATAAAGCTCTTGTGCATTGAGGTATCGGCCATCAGCCTCTATTAGTTTGGTATCTAGATCGTGATTTAATGTATGCATGGTTATATCCTCGGAAGATGCTTGAATAGGGCTGAACTTATCAGCAAATTTCTGAATTCTTACTTCACCTCTCTTCTTCTAGGTTGCCTCAAGACTAAAATATTCTCAAGGTATTGCAGCGATTCTTAATAAAGATTTTTACATTTTTTGATGAATCTCATCTCACCCTACTCCTTGAAGCGTGAAGATTTATTTCTGTATATTGCTAACCCTGAGAGAGTTTAGCTCGCGATCCTGGGGATTTCTATATTTCCCAATGCCAAAATCCGCCCTGAAGCCTCGATCTTCGAGCATTGAGCCGAGATCTGCCCTGAGTTCAGAGGTCTTATGTTGTCGGTTGCTTTACAATTTGTTACATTAATCGAGTGTAGAACTGTATCTAACTGAAAAACAGCATGTTTACTGGCGTCACCGGTTTCTTTGGCAGTCCTGGAAATACAGATATGGGAGAGAGGCTCCTCAATACCGTGGCGAGCCAGTCGATTCGTCATCTGTTCACCCGCAGTGAATCGATTGAGGTGTCGATTCGCTGTTATCCATCTAGCAAAATTCTACAAGGAGCGATCGATGGTTTGCAAATGCAAGGCCGGGGCTTACTCATTCGCAATGACTTTCCTATGGAGGAGATGTCGTTTCAAACGGATGCTGTAGCCCTTGATTTTAGCGCTCTGCTTGGGGGGAAATTGCGCTTGAAGCAACCCACTCAGGCTGTTGCCCAAATCACCCTATCTGAAGCTGGCATTAACCAGTCCTTCCAGGCAAAATTGGTGACGAAACGGTTGGAGAATCTAACTCAACCTACCTTAACTGAAGTGTCTGGAGGAAATCCGGTTTCGTTTAAAGAGGTTTCGGTTGAGTTACTTCCCAATCATCAAATTCGATTATTGGCGAAAACGGATGTGGGAGGAGGTGAGCTGATTCCGATTGCCATGAAAGCTACGTTAGTGGTGGAACGTCGCCGACGCATCATTTTTAGCGACGCTCAGTTTGAAGAAGATCGTATTCCCCCAGAACTATGCGATCGCGCTCAAACCTTAACCCAAGCTCTAGCTGACATCTTGAATGATATGGTTGATCTAGATCGATTTGACCTCGATGGTGTTACCTTGCGGATTAATCGCCTAGAAACTCAAGGTAAAAATCTATTGTTTAGTGGTTATGCTCAAATCGATCATTTTCCCGATACTTAGCTTCTTATCTGTGCGCTAACTGTGATAGACAGCCTATTTTCCTTGGGTGGAGTTGTGATTGTACCGTTGTTAGGATTTTCTATCCTAGCAACTACCTTGATCCTAGAACGGTTGATGTTTTGGTGGCAAATCACTCGCCGCCAAAAACGATTAGCACAAGAGGTGTTACGAATCTATCGTCAGGATGTGACAACGACCTTAATCAAATTAGATCAGAATCGAGATTTACCTCTGGCCAGAATTTTTATTGCTGCTCTGGAACTGGATCAACCCACCCCAGAAGAATTCCGATTAGCCCTGGAAAGCGCAGGACAAGCAGAAATCCCTATCCTGAAGCGATATAATACCCTCTTTGAAACTGTAATTACCGTAGCTCCTCTATTGGGGTTGTTAGGAACCATTCTCGGTCTAATTCACGCTTTTTCTGCCCTGCGTATCGGAGATCTGGGGGGGATGGACAATATTGGCGTAACCGCAGGAATTAGTGAAGCCTTGATTTCTACTGCTGTCGGATTAGTCGTGGCGATCGTTACCCTATTATTTACTAACCTATTTCGAGGTCTATATCGCCGACAAATTTCCCTGATCCAAGAATATGGTGGCCAACTAGAACTGATTTACCGCAAACGGTTCATGAAAAACCAAAAAAACTAACCTTGTCTTGACTAAAATGACAAAACCCCTTTGTGTGAAAAGGGGTTTTGAGAAAGAATAACCTGGCACCGAGC
>NZ_JAQOSO010000023.1:6466-50178 GCF_030068505.1 Roseofilum capinflatum BLCC-M114 | reverse complement strand
GAGAACCTGGAGCGGGCGATCGCCTGTTATGAAGCGGCTTTAGAAGTGTATACCCCCAGCGCCTATGCTGAAAAATGGGCACTGACCCAAAATAACTTGGGAAATGCTTACAGAAATCGCCTGCGGGGAGAGCGAGCGGAGAACCTGGAGCGGGCGATCGCCTGTTATGAAGCGGCTTTAGAAGTGTATACCCCCAGCGCCTATGCTGAAAAATGGGCACTGACCCAAAATAACTTGGGAAATGCTTACAGAAATCGCCTGCGGGGAGAGCGAGCGGAGAACCTGGAGCGGGCGATCGCCTGTTATGAAGCGGCTTTAGAAGTGTATACCCCCAGCGCCTATGCTGAAAAATGGGCACTGACCCAAAATAACTTGGGAAATGCTTACAGAAATCGCCTGCGGGGAGAGCGAGCGGAGAACCTGGAGCGGGCGATCGCCTGTTATGAAGCGGCTTTAGAAGTGTATACCCCCAGCGCCTATGCTGAAAAATGGGCACTGACCCAAAATAACTTGGGAAATGCTTACAGAAATCGCCTGCGGGGAGAGCGAGCGGAGAACCTGGAGCGGGCGATCGCCTGTTATCAAGCCGCTTTAGAAGTGTATACCCGCAGCGCCTATGCCCAAGATTGGGCCATGACCCAAAATAACTTGGGAAATGCTTACAACTATCGCCTGCGGGGAGAGCGTGTGGAGAACATCGAGCGGGCGATTCGCTGCTATCGAGACAGTTTGCAGGTTCGCACCCCAGATGCCTTGCCTCTCGACTGTCTGCAAACCGGACGCAATCTTGGTAACTTTGCCTTCAACCGCCAAGACTGGGAAAACGCCATCTACGGCTACGACCATGCCATCCGCGCCATTGAACAAAGCCGCTACTGGGCAACCTCGGAAAAAACCAAACGAGAACTAATTGCCGACTCCCTCGACATCTACGAAAACATGGTGCAAGCCTGCATTCACCAGCAAGACTACGCCCAAGCCCTGCTCACCGTCGAACGCAGCAAATCTCGCACCCTCACCGAACTCCTCGACAGCGCCAACCTCTACCCCAAAAACGCCACCGACCGCCAAAAACAACAGATCAGCGACCTCCGCAGTCGCCTCGCCATCTACCAACAACAACTCGCCTTCACCACCAGCGACAACAGCACCAACCCCCTCTCCCCCGCCACCATCCGCCAACAAATTGCAGCCGCCAACCAGGAATTCCAAAACCTCCTCGAAGAAATTGGCGACCTCACGTTCAACCTCACCCGAAAACCCCCCACCCAACTGCCCAACTTCTCCCAACTCCTGGACAGCCAAACCGCCCTCATCGAGTGGTATCTCCCCAACAACCCCGACCTCGGCTTCTACGCCTTCCTCATCATTCCCACAGAAGAGGACACCTTCCAAATCATCCCCCACCACTTCACCAACCGCCAACAACTCGACCGAGCCATCAGCGACTACCGCAGCGACTACGATGACCACAAAACCTGGCTCAATAAACTCGATGAACGGCTGCAAACCCTCAGCCCCGCCTTAAATCTCCCCGATTTACTCACCCCCCTCCAACACTACCAACGGCTGATTCTCGTTCCCCATCGCGAACTGCACCTCATCCCCCTCCACGCCTTACCCGTCTTTCTCCCCTCTCCCGGTGGGAGAGGGGCTGGGGGAGAGGGCAACCCCTTTCTCCCCTCTCCCGGTGAGAGAGGAACTGGGGGAGAGGGCAACCCCCTGCAAGACCAGTTCCCCATCCAATACGCTCCCAGTTGCCAATTCCTCGACATCCTCCATCAACGTCCCCCCCTAGAAGAACCTTCCTCTTCCTTCTTTGCCCTGCAAAACCCCACCGAAGACCTCGCCTTTGCCGAATTCGAGGTAGAAGTCTTGCGCTCCCTCTTCAACCCCGAAAAAGTTCTCAGCCGCCACCAAGCCACCAAAGCCAACCTGGAAAAACCAGAAAACCAAGCCTTCTTGCGGCAAAGCCGCTATATTCACCTCTCCTGTCACGGCCAATTTAACGAAGCTGACCCCCTCAACTCCTATCTGCGCCTCGCCAACCAGGAAAAACTCACGTTTCAAGACATTTTCGCCCGTCTCAATATCCCCAACTGTCGCCTACTCATCCTCTCTGCCTGCAAAACTGCCCTCGTCGAAACCTCTTCAACCGATGACTATGTGGGGTTAGCCAGTGCCTTTTTCTATGCCGGAACCCGCACAGTCGTCGCCAGTCTCTGGGAAGCCGATGACTTTTTCTCCGCCCTGCTAATGATTCGCCTCTATCAAGAACTGCCCCACTACACTTCAGTAGTGCTGGCCTTGCAAGCGGCTCAAGACTGGCTCCGCACCATTTCCCGCGATGATGTTTTAACCTGGTTAAAGAATGACCTAAAATTAGAGGATAAAACGCTAAAACGATGTCGGAAAGAGCTGAAACTATTCGATAAAGAGCGTCCTTTTGCCCCTGCCCGCTATTGGGCCGCTTTCACCGCCAGTGGAAAATACGCACAGCCGGGAAATCCCGCCTGAAAATAATCCAGAGGAATATCATGGCTTTCACCAATCCGAGTCAAATCAGTAAAGAACGAGTTGCTAAATTCCAGTACCTTTTGCAGCAACAACCCTCCATGTTTACCAATTGCAACCAGGAAACTTGGGCAGAACTGGATGAAAAACTAGATCCCCTTGCCGATGAGGATTATGAAGACATTGAGGAGGTGATTATAGATTGGCTGGATGACCATGATTATGAATCCGTCAAGACTGCTCTACAGAACGTGAGATGTGACCCTCTCAAACCTAATGAGACCCCACCTCGGCGCTCAGAGCCAGACCAACCGATTACGAATGACAGTTTGCGTTCTGCAATCAAAGATAGGCAAAATCGAGATAACCCACCCTCTCAATCATCAAACTAAACTCTAATATATAGCAAACCTAAATGAGTTATGTAATGGCTGCCCCTCATCCCCCTACCCCCTTCTCCCGCAGGAGAAGGGGAAAAGCAACCAAATGGGAAATATGAATACAGAAATAAACTCAATTTGTGCCCTAAATATCCGCTTGTTCAGTTATCACTTAAAACCTCTCCATTTCACAAATTTTACCGAACAAAATATTCATATTGCTTCGGTTACTTCTTACTATCAAGGTCTATTAAACTCTTATCATATCCTCACTCCAAATAGCCAGCCAGTTATCCTCAATTTCCGTGGCGATTTCCAGGATCTTATCGATTCTAAATTAGCCAATTTTGATTTAATCCCAGATTCCGAAGGAAGAGGAATTGTCTGGATTAGCTTACCGCCAAAATATCAGGGATTTCTTTATCCTCAGTTTCTCAATGATACCTATGGTTTTGCTCTCACCTTATTTTGTCCGCAAGAATCAGACGATAACGAGATTTCTTTCTCTGATTTATCCCAAGTCAAACCCCCAAAGGAATTTTTCTCTGGCACGTATTCAGGTGAACCGAATAAAACCGGAGAAATTCTGAGCCAAGCGTTTTGGGGCACTACCCTTTTTTTGAGTGGTTTTATTGCCCAAGACCGTCCAGAAAAAGCCGAGAGCTTAAAATCTGTTGCTAATGAAGTATTAAAGCAATTTCTGCAACTCGACTCCCTAGAGCAAGCCCCACCATTTTACCACTGTGGGGAATTCTTAGGGGGCTATATTTACGAGTATAAAACTATTTTTCGGCTCCATCCCTATGGAAAGATTCTGATTTTATTGATTTTTGAGGAAGACACGACCAAGAAGCTCAAGCAAATTCAGTGGGATTTACCGGAACTGTTTTTGTACGATCATAAAAATCAACAGAATTTTCTCGATAGCCGCAAAGAATATAAAAAAGCCCAGAAGGATATTAAAAAAATTGAAAAGGCGATAAAAAAGTTTCCTAAAAATATTCCGACCAGTATTCCTCCAGATTTATCAGACGAAGATTTAAAGAAACTGAAACAGCAAATCAAAAATCTGTTAGACTTGTCTTTGCGCTATTCCCAGCGAATTCGCAGTCTGGAAACGTTTCAGAATACGATCGCCATTAATCAAGAGAATTATCTCGATACCCTGAGCCGCATGGAAACTAATTGTGACAGTAATTTAAGTGTTTGGCGCGATAAAACCGATCGCACGTTTCAACGGTTTCAGCGACAAATTGCGGCTGATTTGGTCTATCTCCAGCAAGGGGAACGACTGTTAGACACGGCAATTAATACCATTCGTGGTTTAGTGGAAATTGACCAAGCAGAAAGCGATCGCCACCTAGAGCATCAAATCCAAACCTTCGGGAGTGCGATCGCCGTCGGTGCGATCGTTGCCTCCACCTCCACGCTCATCTTCCAGGAACCCTTGACATTTCCCTGGCAAGAGCATCATGGCGATCAGCTCCATCCCTTTAGCATCGCCGTTCTCGTCAGCTTTGCCTTCGCTGTTGTCGCCTGGGGTGGCGTAAAACTGTTCATCTGGTGCAGTGCTAGGGGGCGATCAGGTCGCAAAAACCGTTAATATCCCAGAGGTAAACCAAAGATGACCGCTAGAGAAAGACTCATTCAAGCCATTCAAACCCTACCCGAATCACAGATCGATCGGGTTTTAGCCTATATCAATCAGGTCACAGCAGACGACAGCGAAACCCAACAGCAACTGTCTGAGCCTGGGGAATATTTTGACGATCGATGGTGGAATAACTTATACCAGTTTACCCCTGACTTTTTAGAGGTTCGAGAACAACCTGAACTCCCAGAACGAGAGGATATCTTTTCATGAGGTTCTTACTCGATACCAATATTTGTATTTATGCGATCAAGCAGAAACCTCTCATTGTAAAGGAGCGATTGCAGAAGGTTAATACTGGAGATGTTGGAATTTCCATCATCACCTTAGCAGAACTGGAGTATGGAGCAGCAAAAAGCCAAAATCCCCAGCGCAACCGAGAGACCTTAACTCGCTTTTGTTCACCGTTTCAGATCGTCGATTTCTGCCCAGAAGATGCACAAAAATTTGGTCAAATTCGAGCCACTTTAGAGCAACAGGGGGAACCCATTGGCAGTTATGATTTACTGATTGCAGCCCAAGCGGTGAATCGAGGAGTGACATTAGTTACTAATAATATTAGAGAATTTAGCTGGGTTGAAGGGTTGAGTCTAGAAAATTGGGTTGAGGAGAGTTTGAGCTAAAGCGATCGCAACCTAGAGCATCAGATCCAAACCTTTGGGAGCGCGATCGCCGTGGGTGCGATCGTTGCATCCACCTCAGCACTTATCTTTGACTACCCCTGGACTTCGCCATTGCAACAAAATCATGGCGATCGCCTCCATCCCTTTATCATCGCCGTTCTGGTGAGCTTTGCCTTCGCTGTTGTCGCCTGGGGTGGCGTAAAACTGTTAATCTGGTGCAGTGCTAGGGGGCGATCGGGTCGCAAAAACCCTTAACAAGTGTTCTGTGAAAAGCGTCGTCAAGTTTATGAGCGATCGCATCATCGTCATGAATCGCGGTAAAGTAGAAGGAATCGAGAGAAATGGCGATCGCCAAAATCCAGACAAGCAGCTCTCTAAATCATCAAACGAAATCCTAATAGGAGCAGATCATGTCATTAGCCATTAAAGATTTGGTAGAGATGGTAGAGCCTTTACCCGATGAAATTCAACAGCAAATCGTCGCTCATGTGCGCGAGTATATTGCCGATTTACAGGATGAAAAACAGTGGGATGAGTCCTTTCGTCGCACCCAATCCGCCTTAGTTGCAGCCGCACGACAAGCGAAACAAGAACGCGCTGCGGGAAAAGCGACAAAAATGGATTATGAGCAGTTATGAAATCTGAGGTTCTGCCTTCATTTTGGCAGCAGTATCGTCAGCTTAATCAGGAGGTTCGAGAACGCACCCGCAAGGCCTATCGGCTATGGGCGGACAATCCCTTTCATCCCTCTCTCCATTTTAAGTGTATTAACTCAGAGGAGGAGATTTGGTCAGTACGAGTGACGCGCAATTATCGAGTTTTGGGATTCAAGGAAAACGATACAGTAACCTGGTTTTGGATTGGCAATCATGATGATTATGAACGCTTCTTTGGCTAACCTAGTTATCTGATATAAAGAGCGATCGCAACCGAAAAACAGAAATAAGGAATAGGGAGACCCAAAAATTCCTCCTTACTCCTCACTCCTGAGACTCAACCAAAGATATTTTCCGAACGATAATCCGGTTCGGGTTCAGCCGCAAAGGGAGCATCCGTTTTACCCTTCGCTCTAGCTTTCGCCTTGGATGCACTGCGCTTGAGAGCTTGCAAGCGGGCTTCATAGCGGCTGCGTTGGCGTTTTTTCGGGTTTTGTTCGATTAAGATTTTTAAGGCACTGCCCAGACTCTTGTAGGCATTGGGCAGGGTATAGCCAAAACGGGTGGCTAAGGCGATCGCCTTTTCATCCGCTTGAATGGCTTCCTGTAAAGTCTTTTCGGGGTTATTTTTCTGATAGAGGCGATAACCGGAAACGCCACATAACGCCAGGGCGAGCAGAAGCAACAAGCCATCTTGTACCCACAGCTCTCCCACTGCGCCCCCTAAACCAATGGCTAGGGCTGCCATTTCCCAGCCATCTTTGGGAATCGTATCATTCTGAATCCGCCCCACTTCATGCCAAAAGAGGAGATTGCGTTGGTCGATCGCCAGTTGATCCCATTTGGCCAAATCAATCTGAATTTCCACTTCATCATTGCCAATTTCTTCGGATCGCACCAAGGGAGGGTTCATTTCTGTTGCCACCTCTACGATCACCCAACTTTGCAGTTCTGGCGGCAATAGGCCTTTTAAGCGGCGCAGTTCGTTCATTTCTGCTCTTGCAGAGGAGGTTGCATAGGATTTCATATCGCTTGCCCTAGAATCTGACAAAACAAGTAGGTCGTCTTATGTCGAGTATATCTTGGACGCTGGCTGAATGGGTTTTTATTTATCATACTTTCAGCGATCGCCATCAATCGTTAGAACCGATCAACTCCTCCTGATTCCTCAACTCAAGACTCGCGCTCACCAACGCAAATAAAGGCCCGGTTTGTTCTGTACCATTGACGGCTAAATCGCTATGACACAGATACAGTCGCTCCTCTACGCGACTGAGTAAATCGAGCAAAATGCGCCGGAGTCGTTCTTCATCAGCTTCTTGGGTGTGTTCCACTGTCCAGGGTTTGCCTAAACGGTGTTGTAAAAACAGGGGCGCAGCCCAGAGGTTCGCTGCTCCCCCTTTGAGCCATAGGGGAGAACTGGCATCGAGCCAAAAGTGGTATCGGTGGGACAGACGACTGGAACGGTATTGGAAAATGGTGGCTAGGGTGACGGCGTTGGCTTTGGGGCCAGTGGGTCGGACGGGGTAAGGGTTGGCGCTAATTGTGCCCTGGCGCAGCAGTTGGATAAATTGCTTTAGAGGGGAGCGCTCAGGATGCAAGCGCTGATGAATTTGCCAGTAGTGATGGGCAGTTTCCATCAGTTCCCGGATGGCGGCTAGTTGGTCGTAGGGCAGGGTATGGGTGAGGAGAAAGCGGGTAATGGCGCGATCGAGGAAGATGAGGGGAGTTGTCAAGAGACGTTCGGAGTATTCTTGTTTTTGGTTCTCAATCCAGGTTCGGATTTGGTTGTAGGCGTTGCTAGGAAGATGGCCTAACCGATCCCATCGCTCAAAGACTTCCATGGGGAGTAGGTGGGGATGGTCGGGGTCGGGAACGTAGCAGTGATCGGCGATCAGACCGGCTCGCACGGGGTCGATCCAGTAGGGAGGGGGTTGGTTGGGTTGGGGAGTTCCCAGGAGGGGATGGCTGAGGACGATCAGCATTTCGGCGATCGCCTCTCGGTTCACCAGTCGCCCTAAACCCGGATACACCAACGTCAGCAGGGTGAGCAGAGCGCGAATCAAGGGAGAGGCGATCAGGGGCCGCTGTTCGTTCAGGGGACGTAGGGGAATATCGGCTCGATCGAGGAGATGGAGCAGGGTATAGCGGGCGATGTCGTCTAAACCGGGGGCGATGATGGCGATGTCTTGGGGGGGGATGTGCTGGTTTTTAATCACATCGATCAGGGTTTCGGCAGTTTCCCGCAACAGTTGCGATCGCGAGACGGTTTGCACCGATTGGATCGATTCGGGAGGCAGTCGCACGGGTTGGGCGAAGAGGGGGTTGATGACTTGTTCGATTTCTTCGAGGTTGAGGATTCCCGCTAGTCCTGGGTTGGGTTGCTCTCGCAGGTCTTCAATGTGGCAACGACGAGCAATTTGGGCGATGTACTGGGGATCGGCATTTAAGCCGACGCGAATGCCGCCATCGGGGTTGTAGGTGAATAGACAGGGGCGCTCCTGTTCTAGAAATAGCTCGAATAGATACCGCATGATGGCGGGATATTCGTCTACATCATCGGCGCAGAGGCTTTGGTAGCGGTCTAGGAGATAGGTTTGGTAGTGGCGATCGCCGATCAGGTGCTGTCCATAGAGGTCTAGGGCGAGTCCATAGGTGAGGAAGCCATGGGTTAAGCACCAACTGCGCCACTGTTGGAGGGCAACGCCGATGTTTTCCCAGATGTCTGGGTTTTTCCCTAGATTGCCCAGTTGCCCTTCTTCCAGGATGGTGGGGATATCGGCGATCGCTACCCCACTAGCTGCTGCTAGGGCCCAAGTATCCAACAGTTGCCGCACCAAGCGCACGGGGGAAACCCCGTCTAAACTGAGGGCTTCCCGGTCTAACTCTTCTTGCCATAGGGCTTGGGCTAATTCTTGCTCAGTTTCTGGCCGCAGACGCACCGGAAACTGGGATTCGATCGCCAGTTGTTGCATTAATTGGGGCCAAAACAGACTGACTTGATTGAGACAAAACCCTAGGGGGGTGGTGGTTTGGCTCAACAGTCCCCCGCGAGGGGGGTCTAAACGGGTGAGGCGATCGTCCAAATCTAAACGATTATCCCCCGTTGCCGCCAACACTAGAATCATCGGGTTGGCCGTGGAGCCACTCTCCATGTCTGGCCCGACCTGCTCGCCGATGTACTCCACCAGGCGACGGGTTTTCCCCCTGCGGGAGGGGCCCACGATCCAAAGGGAATTGAAAGACACGCTACACGAGTTAAAAGACATTTGATAAGATACGATCCATAGCGCCAGGCGCTGGTAATTCTGTCCATTTGCTCTGAATTTTCTGCAATAACATGGCTAAAGGCTCTCCCTGGCAAAAGCTTCAATCTTCCTTTCGCGTTCTCAATCGCTGGTTTTGGCAAACCCCCGATCGCGCCTTAGATGATGCCTACGAAGCTGTGCTGAAAATTCAGGCGATCGAAGATGAATACTTTGGTGGACAGAAGATTGTTCCTAATTCTCCCCAATATAATAGCACAGTTCAAGCTTATTTTAAGCAAGAATTGACCAACAACTTAAACGCCGCTCGCATCCGATTATCCGAATTCAATACCAGCCGTTTTTTCGTCAACTCTTCATCGCGAAAATTAGCCAATAGCCTTTGGCAATCCAGCAGCATCAATCTGGACAAAAATCCTATTGAAGACTCCCAACTTACCCTAGAAAAACTCACGACCATCGATCGAGTTTTAAGTCGATATGGCTCCCAGACCTCATCCAATTCTAAAGCCGTCATTCCCGTCGATCCATCTCAATCCCTCACTGTACCCCAATCCAAATCTTCTCAATCCAATCGCTCCCAATCCCTACCGCCACCAACGGTCGAAGAAATTACTAATGCTGAAACCATTTCCGATCAATCTAGCTTTCTGCCTCGTACCATTTTAGGAACGTTCAAACGAGTCCAAAAAGAACTCGACCCCAAAACCGAAGAAGAATTAATGAATCGGTTTCGGATCTCCAAATTTAAAACCATTATTTCCCTCAGATTTATCTTGCTGGCGTTCCTAATTCCCCTTTTAACTCAACAAATTGCCAGTAATTTTATTGTCGGCCCCATTGTCGATAAATTTAAAGAACGAGAGCAAATTTCCATCTTCCTGAATGAAGACATGGAAGCAGAAGCATTCATGGAATTGGAAAAATTTGAAAGCCAACTCAAGTTTGAAATGCTGATTGGCGAATTGCCGGAAATGAGTCCAGAAGAAGTACAAAAAGAACTACATCACAAAGCAGAGGAAATCAAAGAAGAGTTTAAAACTCACAGCTCCGATGCAGTAAAAAACATCTTCTCGGACTTTTTTGCCTTTGTCGCCTTTGGCTGGGTTGTTTATACCAGTAAGCGAGAAATTACTGTCCTTAAATCATTCATGGATGACTTGGTTTACGGGTTAAGTGATAGTGCCAAAGCCTTCATTATTATCCTTTTTACCGATATGTTCGTTGGGTTCCACTCTCCCCACGGTTGGGAAGTGATTCTCGAAGGCTTATCTCGGCATTTTGGACTCCCCGAAAGTCGAGAATTTATTTTCCTTTTTATTGCGACCTTTCCGGTTATTCTAGATACCGTCTTTAAGTATTGGATTTTCCGCTACCTAAACCGTATTTCTCCCTCCTCTGTTGCCACCTATAAAGAAATGAATGATTGAATAAAGCGCACCGCATTAGATAAAGCTCCATTCTCCAAAAATGGCCGTACTTGCGTGTTGTACCTCTGAGACCTGGGTTTCCATTTCCTGTTGTTTAACATAGAATTCCGAAAGCTGACGAGTCATGGTTGAGGCCCGTTTAGCCAAGGCTTGGGACATATTCAACAGGATCAAAGCTGTGACGCGATCGCCTTCGATCAGTCGTTGACGCAGAACATCAAAGTCAATCACCAGAACCTTAATCTGGGTCAGGGTCGTAACCGTTGCAGAACTGGGTTCACCGCTAAAAAAACTGATTTCTCCCAGTACAGTAGGAGCGCTGATCGTTGATAGGGTGTGTTCCCCTTTGGAGGTCTCCAGGGAAACCTGAACCTCTCCTTCTAGAAGGAAAATAATTTGCCGACAGAGAACATTTTGTTTTAGAATGCGCTTGCTTGCTGCGATCGTTCCCTGTTTGCCTACTTTCAGGAAGTCTTGGATTTGTTCAGGCTTCAGGTGATTAAAGGCTTCAAACTGTTGATAGTTCATAGCATCCGGCTCTAGGTCTATCCTAACTCTGGTTTTATTATGCACCGTCATCGAGTTTCTTTACTCAGAGAAATTGCAGATATAGAAGATAACTTTGAATTTTGAAGTTTTAATAGTTATGACCCATTCTACAGATATTGTTACCTTAGCCCGTTGGATGGCTGCTGACTTTAGTAATCAAGAGCAAGCGTTTGAAAATCCGCCCTTTTTTGCCCATATTCGCGTTTGTATGCGTCCTCTACCCTTCGATCTGATGGGCAATATTAGTTTATATCTAGAGCAAGCCTACGATCTAGATGTCACTCAACCCTATCGTACTCGTGTTCTCAACTTTGTCCTCAAGGAGAATCAAATTGAGGTGGAAAATCATAAAGTTCTCGGTGAACAAGAGTTCTATGGTGCATCTCGACAACCTGAGCGCCTCCAGAAATTGACCGCAGACCGGATTGAAAAACTGCCCGGATGTACCTTCCAAGTGCAATGGACAGGACATAGTTTCAAAGCCACAGTCGAACCTGGAAAAGGTTGCGTAGTCGTTCGTAACGATAAAACAACTTATCTTGATAGTGAATTTGAAGTCAGTCCACAAGGACTGATTAGCTTAGATCGCGGACGTGACTTAGAAACGGATGAAAGGGTTTGGGGTTCCATTGCTGGCCCCTTTGAGTTTGTGCGCTGGGAAAACTTTGCCGATGAAGTACAAAGTCAATAGTCAGAGGAAATGACCCGATCCTTTCTGTTAACCTCCTTTACGACCTGGAAACCGCACCAGAAGAGTAACTCCTCTGATGATCTCCTGGAGCGCATTGGTGAATGTTATCCGCATCCAGAGCGGTTATTGTTACTGAGAAAACTACCGGTGCATTCCCCACAGGCGATCGCGCAAACCCTGGTGTCTTTGCACTCCTATCAACCGCGTTGGGTGTTGTGTTGCGGCATGGCAGAACAACGCGATCGCCTCAGTATTGAGTCGAATGCGACGCAAGGGGATAAAATTTTAAGACCGGCGATCGACCTAGAACAGCTCATTAAGGGACTCGATCGGGTTTATATTAGCGATTATGCCGGTCGATTTGTCTGTGAAGATCTCTATTATGGGGTCTTAAATGAGATTAAAAGCCTCAATCTCCCCACTCGCGCTCTATTTATCCATGTCCCGATCCTCTGTCCAGACAATGAAGAAGCGGCGATCGACACCTTTTTAGCAATTCTTCATCGTTTGGACAATCAATTGGACAATCAATTGGACAATCAATGAACCCTGCAATAACTTTTCCTCATTCCCTATTCTCTCAACATGCCCGAACTCAAATATGCCCTTGTCCATGAATGGTTAACCCCCTTAGCCACGGGGGGATCGGAACTGGTGGTTAAAGCAATTCTCAAACAGATTGACGCAGATCTGTATGCTCTGATTGACTTTGAATCCACCAACCCCGATAGTTACCTCTATCAGCGCCAGATTGGAACCACGTTTTTACAGCACTTTCCCTTTGCTCGTCGAGGAGTACAAAATTATTTGCCTCTGCTTCCCTTGGCGATCGAGCAACTGGATTTAGGCGACTATGATATTATTCTCTCCTCCTCCCATGCCGTCGCCAAAGGAGTCCTCACCCGTCCGGGACAACTGCATCTGTGTTATTGCCATACCCCCATGCGCTATGCCTGGGATTTAACCTTCGAGTATCTGAAGGAGAGTAAATTGGGGCGAGGTATACCCGGTTGGGTGAGTCGGTATATCCTCCACAAAATGAGGCTGTGGGACGTGATATCCGCCAATCGGGTAGATCAGTTCATTGCCAACTCCAAGCACACTGCAAGGCGAATTTGGCGGTGCTATCGCCGCCAAGCGGAAGTGATTTACCCTCCTATCGATATCGATCGCTTTCCCTTCCAAGCCAAAAAACAGGATTTTTATGTCACCGTCTGCCGTTTGGTCAGCTACAAGCAAGTACGGCTCATGGTGGAAGCATTTAACCAGTTAGGTCGGCATCTGGTGGTCATTGGTACCGGGCCTCAACGGGAAGAACTTGAAGCGATCGCCAAATCCAATATTGAGTTTCTGGGTTTTCAGTCCAATGAGGTCGTCAATCAATACATGAGCGAAGCTAAAGCCTTTGTATATGCTGCTTGTGAAGATTTTGGCATGGCCGTTGTGGAAGCCCAAGCCTGTGGCACTCCCGTCATTGCCTATGGCAAGGGAGGCGCTTTAGAAACGGTTCGCGATTTTCGGGTTCACCCAGAGGGCGCAACCGGGTTATTATTTCCACAGCAAACCCCAGAATCGTTGATAGAAGCGGTGGAGCAGTTTGAGGCATTGGGGCGATCGCCCTTTAACCCCGAACAAATTCATACCCATTCGACCCAGTTTCACCCGAAAGTGTTTGAAGAGCGTTATAGTGATCTACTCAAACGCGCTTATCAAGACTTACAACAGTTCTGATGGGCAAGTTCTTATGGGTATAACTTTCCCGGCCCCGATCCCTAACTTCAGAATAATTGGAATCAAATTCTTCTGATTCGGGGTCAGTGGCTTTATGATTAGGTGTGTGTGGTGTGAAATAGAGGAGTACGATGACTGCTGAGAGTCAATTTATCTCTGGCAAGACTGCTCGGATCTATGTCAAGCGCGGGTTTCGTCCTCAACGATTCAGAGCGAGACATCAGGGTCTATCCATCAGTCTCAACGGAGAGTTTTTTAAACGGGCCTTCGATATTTTCTTCTCGCTGGCTGTTCTCGTCTTGTTTTCCCCGGTTTATTTGGTTCTAACCCTGTTGATTATACTCAATTCTCAGGGATCTGTATTTTACATACAAGAACGAGTGGGAAAAGACTATAGATTGTTTAAATGTATCAAATTCAGAACCATGATTCCCAATGCGGATCGAGTTCTCTCCGAGATGATGGCGGCTTCTCCCCAGATGCGTGAAGAGTTTGAGAATAACTTTAAGCTAAAGCACGATCCGCGTATAACCTGGATTGGTAAGTTTCTCAGAGTCACCAGCTTAGATGAGTTTCCCCAATTCTGGAATGTCCTCAAGGGAGATATGAGTGTCGTCGGCCCCCGTCCCCTGGTTCCGGAAGAACTGCACAAATATGGTAAACATATTGACAAGGTTTTAACCATAAAGCCGGGAATCACGGGGCTGTGGCAGGTATCAGGACGTAATGATATTCCCTACCCTCGGAGAATTCAAATTGACCTGTACTATGTGAATTTCAAGAATTTTTGGATGGATCTCTGGATTGTGATCAAAACCATTGGGGTGGTTATTTTCCCCAAAGGAAATGGAGCTTACTAACCGAGCTTAGATCCAGAAGAGATGCATCAACATAGGGGAGTTCAGGAAAACCTGGACTCCCCTATCTGTATGGGAGTTAGGAACGGATCGATCCGGTTATAGAATTAGAAAATAGTAAAGAAGGAGAACTGAGATCACCTTAAGACCGAAGGGCCAGGTGTTAAGCTAAGTTGGGCATTCTCTGAATGCTCATAGGTTTTAGGGTCGGCATCAGGTACGATTAAACTCTAATTTATACGACGCAAGGAAGATTACCGATGACACAACGTAAGCGATCGCTGATTACTGGAATTACCGGTCAAGATGGTTCCTATCTGAGTGAATTCTTACTCGAAAAGGGGTACGAAGTCCATGGAATCATTCGCCGCAGTTCCTCCTTCAACACCGATCGCATCGATCACATTTACATCGATCCCCATGAAGACGAAGCTCGATTTTTCCTCCACTACGGCGATCTCACCGATGGCACCACCCTCCGCCGGATCTTAGAAGAAATTGAACCCCAGGAAGTCTACAATTTGGGCGCTCAATCCCACGTGCGAGTCAGTTTTGACTCCCCCGAATATACCGTCGATACTGTCGCCATGGGAACCCTGCGGCTCCTAGAAGCCATTCGCGATTACCAACATCGTACTGGCAATCAGGTCAGATTCTACCAAGCTGGCTCATCCGAGATGTTTGGAAAAGTCCAGGAAGTCCCCCAAAAAGAAACCACCCCCTTCTATCCCCGGAGTCCCTACTCCTGCGCTAAAGTCTATGCCCATTGGCAAACCATTAACTACCGGGAATCCTACGATCTCTTTGCCTGTAACGGTATCCTGTTTAACCATGAATCCCCCCGTCGCGGTGAAACCTTTGTGACTCGTAAAATCACCCGTGCGGTCGCTCGGATTACCGCCGGACTGCAAAAGAAACTCTATCTGGGGAATTTAGACGCAAAACGGGACTGGGGCTATGCCAAAGACTATGTACGCGCCATGTGGCTGATGCTTCAGCAAGACCAACCGGATGATTATGTCGTCGCCACCAATGAAACCCACTCCATTCGCGAGTTTCTGGAGATTGCCTTTACCCATGTCGGCTTAACCTGGCAAGATTATGTGGAGTTTGATGAGCGCTATTTACGTCCAGCAGAAGTCGATTTACTCATTGGTGACCCCAGCAAAGCTAAAGAAAAGCTCGGTTGGGAACCCTCTGTTACCTTTGAGGAGCTAGTACAATTAATGGTCGATTCCGATCGAGAAGCGCTGAAAAAAACCAAACAGTTGGGCAACGGATTTGACTAAGGCAAATTGAGGAAAAACGATGACCACCATAGAATTGCAAGATAAACGGATTTTGGTCACGGGGGGCGCGGGGTTTCTCGGTCGTCAGGTGATTGAGCAACTTCAGGCAGCAGGGGCGAATCCTGAACAGATTACCATTGCGCGATCGCGCCAACACGATCTTCGCCAAATGTCCGCCTGCGAAAAAGTTGTCAAAAATCAAGACATCATCATCCACCTGGCAGCCCATGTGGGCGGAATCGGTCTCAACCGAGAAAAACCCGCAGAGCTTTACTACGATAACTTGATGATGGGAACCCAGCTCATCCATTGTGCTTATCAAGCCGGTATCCAAAAGTTTGTCTGTGTAGGAACCATCTGCGCCTATCCTAAATTTACCCCCGTTCCCTTCAAAGAAGAAGACCTCTGGAACGGCTATCCCGAAGAAACCAATGCTCCCTATGGTATTGCCAAAAAAGCCCTCCTAGTGCAGCTTCAATCCTATCGGCAACAATATGGATTTAATGGTATTTTCCTCTTGCCGGTAAACTTGTACGGGCCAGAAGATAACTTCGACCCCAGCAGTTCCCATGTGATTCCCGCCCTCATTCGCAAAGTCTATGAAGCTCAACAACGGGGAGATACGACTCTTCCCGCTTGGGGAGATGGTTCGCCAAGTCGCGAGTTTCTCTATTCCACGGATGCTGCACGGGGAATTGTGATGGCGACTCAGAAGTACAATGACTCTGAGCCAGTCAATTTAGGAACGGGTTACGAAATCACCATCCGCGATCTCGTCGAACTCATTTGTGAGTTAATGGAATTTAAGGGCGAAATTGTTTGGCAAACGGATCAGCCCAATGGTCAACCTCGCCGATGCTTAGATACCCAGCGAGCAAAGGATTGGTTTGGGTTTACGGCAAATATGGAGTTTCGCGAAGGGCTGAAACGAACCATTGACTGGTATCGTACCCATGCAGAGGCCCTCTAGGGTTTCTCGATCCCCCCAACCCTCCAGGGTATGGGGGATTACCTGATTACCTATTACGAGCCTAAAACGCTATATCGTTTTGATTCAAGGAATAATACTTATGAATCCTTTTTTAAAAAATGTAGTAACTTTGACTGCTCTGGCTGCTGTGGTAGATGGTTCTGCTGATGATGAGGAAAAGCAATTGATTGTCGATCGCCTGGCGAATAAACTGGAAGTAGCTCCAGATTTGGTTCATGAAGAACTCGATCTGGCGATCGTCAATGTACAAGATGCAGCCCATGACCCTACCCTGGCGCTCCAGTTAGCCTACAAAGCCTTACGCACCCTCCCCTTCCATCAACAAACCTTCGCTTTTGATGTGGCCAAAGAGGTGATTGATGTTAATGGTGTAGAACCTAATGAAAGTAAGTTTATTTGGGCCTTGTTTCGGTTAGTCTTCCCAGAATCATCAGGAGCAGTGTAGATCGCCAAGAATATCAGCCATCAGACCATCGGCCATGATTGAAATCGTCACAACTAGAGATCGGCAGACCTTCTAGGGTCTTATAAACTGGAGAAAGTTTGAGAATGAGAGACCAACCAACATGAGTAATGGGTTTGTGGCATCTGATTATCCGAATCTGTCGGCGCTAGAAAAGGCGAATTTAAGTCATGCAGTTAATTATAGTCACCTGGGGTCGATCGCCGAAATCTGGCCGATCGCCGCTCAGAAGTTTGGCGATATTGTGGCGCTTGAGGATATTCACAGTAAACAGAAAGTGAGTCTCACCTATCGCCAGATGTGCGAGCAGATGCAACAGGTGGCGATCGCCCTGCAACAGCTTGGCGTGAATCCGGGCGATCGCATTGCTCTATTTGCCGACAATAGCCCCCGATGGTTTGTGGTCGATCAAGGGATTATGATGACCGGAGCAGCCAATGCGGTTCGCTCTTCCCAGGCCGATATTGAGGAACTGCTCTATATTCTCCAAGATAGCGGCAGTAGTTTTCTCATCGTCGAAAATCTCAAAACCCTAGATAAACTTGCTCCTCGCTTAGACTCGATTACCCTACAAGCGATTATCCTGCTCAGTGATGAAGAGCTACCCCACTCTTCTGCTGATGCGCCCTTATATCTCAATTTTGGGCAATTGTGTAATCGCGCCCAAGGGCAATCCTATCAACCTGTAGACCATAATCCCAAGCAATTAGCCACCCTCATTTATACCTCTGGAACTACCGGTAAACCCAAGGGGGCGATGCTCTCCCATGGGAATTTGCTCTATCAAATCAATACTTTGGCGGTGGTGGTGGCTCCCGATCCGGGCGATCGCATCTTGAGCATTCTTCCCTCTTGGCATGTGTACGAGCGCACCATTGAATATTATTTGCTCTCCCAAGGATGTTCCCAAAGGTACACCAGTATCCGTCACTTCAAACAAGACCTCAAGAACTATAAACCCCATTACATGGTGGGTGTGCCTCGGTTGTGGGAATCGATCTATGAAGGCATTCAGAAAGAATTTCGCGAACAGCCCCAGAGTCGGCAAAAATTAATTCAAACCTTTCTCAGCATTTCTGATCAGTATGTGAGTGCCAAACGGATTCAGGAACAACTCGAACTAGAGAACCTCAGCCCCTCTGCGAGTGACCGGCTCTCTGCTACAGTGAAGGCAGCATTACTGGCTCCCTTGCATTATTTAGGCGATCGCCTAATCTATCAAAAAGTGCGACAAGCCACGGGCGGACAGATGAAACAGGTGATTAGTGGAGGCGGTTCCCTGGCCAAACATATCGATAAGTTCTTTGAGATGATTAACTTTGAGATTTTAGTCGGCTATGGTTTAACAGAAACGGCTCCCGTATTGACGGCTCGCAGGTGCGATCGCAATTTACGCGGATCGTCTGGTTTACCCTTACCCGGAACCGAAGTGCGAATCCTCGATCTAGAAACTCGCCAACCCCTTCCTCAAGGAGAAACCGGCGTGATTGTAGCTAGAGGCCCCCAAATTATGCAAGGCTATTATGGCAATATCCAAGCCACCGCCAAAGCCATTGATTCCGATGGCTGGTTTGATACCGGAGACTTAGGCCTCCTGACTCCAGAGGGACAATTGGTGATTACCGGACGGGCAAAAGATACCATTGTCTTGACCAATGGGGAAAATATCGAACCCCAACCCATTGAAGATGCTTGTATCCGCAGTGTGTATATCGATCAAATGATGCTCGTCGGACAAGATCAGCGATCGCTCGGAGCCTTAATTGTCCCCAACCTAGAGAGCCTAGAGAACTGGGTTAAACAACATCATGCCAATGCTGCGGGAATTGCCGAAACCCTCGACGATGGCAGCTTCAAGCTCAACCTTGAGCATCCAGCCATTCAAGACCTATTCCGAGGTGAACTCAACCGAGAAGTCAAAAATCGCCCCGGTTATCGCGCCGATGACCGCATTGGGCCGTTTCGTTTGATTACCGAACCCTTCTCCATCGACAATGGCATGATGACCCAAACCTTGAAAATTAAACGTCCCATTGTGAAAGAACAGTATCGCGATATGATTAACGGGATGTTCACTTAATCATCTTAGAAACAGGATCGCCTGTTTTTGACCCTCAATTGCACTGGACTTACACAAAGTGAATTTGCTAAACATGGATACCCAAAACCTGCTGCTCAAACGACCCGTTCGGATTAAAGTGATTGTGACTCCTCGATGGAAGGAAGAAGTCCAAGAACAACTCCAAAACCAACTCAACCAGATGGATGGACAAATCCAACAGGTAGAGGTGCAGGGCCAGAGCATGATTACGAACATGCAAAATCAAAATCCCCAACAGGTTTCCCAGATTCAAGGCCAGTTGAATCAGAAAAAAAATGAGTTACTGCAACAGAAAAATCAACTTCTAAACCAACTGAATCAGGTACAAACCCTAGAGTTAGACCGGGAAGTTGATCAAGGTCAAATGGATAGTTTCTTTACCATTACCCCAGGAGAAAACCTGATCCAGAAAATGCAGGTGGAAATCGTTCTCCGAGATGGGGTAGTCGAGGAAATCCGAGGGCAGATTTAGCCTAAAACAAGCCAAAAGGTAAGAGGCAATAGGGAAAAACGGTTTTTTCCGATTACCTATTACCGATTACCCATTCCCCATTACCACATTAATTTTTAAGGATAACAGCGCCATGATTCATGAAGTTTTCATGCCTGCCCTCAGTTCCACCATGACTGAAGGGAAAATTGTCTCTTGGGAAAAATCCCCAGGAGACAAAATCGAAAAAGGAGAAACTGTCGTTATTGTCGAGTCAGATAAGGCAGATATGGATGTGGAAGCCTTCTATGAAGGCTATCTCGCCACCATTATTGTAGACGCAGGTGGGGTTGCACCAGTTGGAGATGCGATCGCCCTAATTGCTGAAACCGAAGCCGAAATTGAAACCGCCAAACAACAGGCCAGCAGTTCCACCTCCTCCAGTCCAGCTCCCAGCCCAGCCCCATCTCCAGCCCCAGCTCCCGCGCCAACGGCTGCCGCTCCCACCCCTAGCCCCGCTCCCGCAGCCCAGCCTGCCCGTCGTAATGGCCGTACCATCGCTTCCCCCCGTGCGCGGAAACTGGCCAAAGAATTCAAAGTGGATTTAGCGACCTTAGTGGGTAGTGGCCCCCATGGACGCATTGTGGCCCAAGATGTGGAAGCAGCAGCCGGAACTCCCAGCTCTGCTCTTTCTGCACCCGCTCCTGCTCCGAAGCCCGTCTCTGCACCCTCCCCCACTCCCAAACCGACCGTTACTCCGGGTCAGGTCGTCGGTTTAAATACCTTACAACAGGCAGTCGTCCGTAACATGGTCGCCAGCCTAAGTGTGCCCACATTCCATGTGGCCTACACCATCACCACCGATCAACTCGATGCCCTCTATAAACAGATTAAGTCTAAGGGAGTCACCATGACTGCTCTGCTCGCTAAAGCAGTAGCAGTGGTTCTGGCCAAACATCCCCTCGTTAATGCTGCTTATACCGAGCAAGGGATTCAATATCCATCGAGTATTAATGTTTCCGTAGCCGTAGCCATGGATGACGGTGGGTTAATTACTCCCGTGCTGCAAAATGCCGATCAAATGGATATTTATTCCCTCTCCCGCACCTGGAAGGATCTGGTCGCTCGCTCTCGCACCAAACAATTACAACCGGCAGAATACAATAGCGGAACCTTCACCCTCTCCAATTTGGGAATGTTTGGTGTAGACCAATTTGACGCGATTTTACCCCCCGGTCAAGGGTCAATTCTGGCCATTGGTGCATCGAAACCCCAAGTTGTTGCCATGGACAATGGTTTAATGGGTGTCCGCCGACAAATGAACGTTAATATTACCTGCGATCATCGCATTATTTATGGGGCTGATGCGGCTGCGTTCCTCAAAGATTTGGCGGATTTAATTGAAAATAATCCTGAATCCTTAACGCTTTAGAACTACGTTTACCGCACTGTCCCCTATGAGTGAGGGACATCCCGATCCCCACAACCCCCTGCTTCTAAAGGGGGTTGTAGTCTTGTATAGTTTTGTGCAATTTTACCCCCCATTATCCCACATTTTCCCCTATTTTGCTACAGAATCTCACATTTTCCCACTTTTTCGCTTTTAATACTCTCAAAAATCCCCCCCTAAATCCAACTTTTATAAGGTTGGCAAAGGGAAAATAAGTTGACAAACTTAAGATACTTAGTTTGATAGTTGTACTTTAAATCCAGGAAAATTAACATGGCTTATGTTTCTTTTACGAGGCGAATACGTTTTAAAAATGTTCACGATTGTGGTGACGGAAGTTTCTATGCTACTGTTACGGGAGAAGTAGAGGGCGTTCTTCAAGATCACGGAAGGGCGGGTAGGTACAGCCTCTGTAATGAAGTTTCTGCTACTGCTCAAGGCGGATCTCCAGATATGGCTATGCAGCAAGCAATGAATGACTTGCAATTTAAAGCTCAAGAAGCCCAGAATAATATACAGCAACGTCTAATGGCTAATCTTCGCTAATTTAGTTAGTTAGGTTGGGTGGAGGCAACGAAACCCAACCCCACCATTACAAAACTAAAAATTAAGTTTCCTCGTTCCCAGGTTGTACCGGTTGCACCTGGGAACGCTGATTTAGAGGCGCTGACTCGTTGGCTTTTCTAGGGATACTGCCTCCTGAGTCGTCCGTAACAAACTCCTGCTGCTTCATCAAAGGGGATAATTTCCAGAGGCAGTAGAAAACGTTCCAATCGGTCAATATTTTCTTGGGCACGCGCACTATTTTCAACCCCAAAGCGCAACTCAGCATAAGTAATGGCTGATATGCCCACATCTCCAATAGAATAGGCTCGTAACCGTTCCAAGAGTTTTGGGTCTCTACGGTTAATGGTATAAATACAAATATCTGTATCGAGCAAAATTTTCATCCGATTGGCTCTCGTTCTATCGGCAACGAGCGATCGCGCTCAATCTGAAGATCCTCCGGGAACTCCTGAAGAGCATCAAACATCACTTGCCAAGGACTACTCTCAATAGCCCCAATTAAATCATCTATTTTGTCCGATAAAGGGTGGTCATCCGCCTGGGATTTAGGAAGTTGAGCCATTATCCAAGCTTCAGGAGTCAAACCTTGTTTTTCGACAACTTCTAGCAGGGCGTGGTAAGTTTCCTCAGATAAAGTAATCGTATAGTTTGACATAATTGTACTCAATTCACTCGATCCTATCTTAACCCCTAGCTCCTGATTCGTCATACGGTCAAGAAACCCGGTTTGTTTGCGGGCGATCGCAGCCCAACGACTAGAAATTTTATATCAAATCCTTAAATGGTTGCTACTTTCTGTGTACTGTAGAGACCTGGTGGGTTCGTGCGGGTTTCCGCAAGCGGACATGAATACAAAAATAGTTTTCAGTCTACAAGATTTGGGTAAAACCCGCCCCTACGGTTTTTGGGGGATAGGATTAGGGATGTGTGATAAAATCGAATCTATTTAGCTAGTTTAATAGTTTAACTATGTTGCTTCAGCAAATCAAGGAAAAGCTAGACCAATTCAATGATGAACAGTTAAACCAAGTTGCTGATTTCATTGATTCAATTGAAGCTCAAGAGCGTTATCCGACTGGACAAAATAGGAAGTTGTGGCAAAATACAACGCCAACAGAACGAGCGGAAGAGTTTCGTGATTGGGTTTCTGGACTGGCAAGAACGAATATTAGTTTACCAGATGAAGCGTTTAACCGCGATTCTCTGTACGAAGAATGACAGACTATCTTTTAGATACCAATGTCGTTTTACGCTTGAGTAACCCTGATGATAGACGGCATCATGTAGCCAGAGAAGCGGTGAGGTTACTGCTCAACCAAGGAGATGAATGTTTTTTGACTGCCCAGGTTCTCATTGAGCTTTGGGTAGTGGCAACACGCCCTGTAACAGTTAATGGTTTAGGGTGGACTCCTGAAACAACACACCACATTATTGATGAATTACTCGATCGCTTCCCTTTACTGGAAGAGTCCCCAGAAATATTTTACCATTGGTTAGATCTCGTGACTGGCGATCGCATCCTGGGCAAACGGACGCATGATGCTCGTTTAGTTGCGGTCATGATTTCTCATCATATCACCCATATTCTCACTTTTAATCCTAGGGATTTTATGATTCAATCTACTCTTGTGATAGTAGATCCCCAGGATCTAGTCGTTGGAGAGTAAATGAGTGAAGGTTTACTCTCGTGGGAACCAGAAACCCGGTTTCTAGACAGGGTTGGGGGCGGGTTTTGGGAGTTGATGGGTGGGTGTTTTAGATTTGGGTATAACTTTCTCCAGAATACTGAAGTCAAAAGTATAAAAGAGATTAAATCTGAAAGGTTTGTTTCCAGGTTTGGTGATTGTAATTGAGTTGAATATCAAAGATTTCTTGGGGTTCGGCATTAAATTGGAGTTGTAATCCTCGATCTTGAGAACGGGATAAGGTAGTTAAGAGAGGATTTTGGCGATCGCCGAGTAAAATCAGTTCTAATCCTGGTGGTAAAGTGGGTTGAGCTGCACTCGGATACAGTTGCAGGCGAATATCTATGGATTCATCAACAGCAGCTTGCACTTCTACGACTAAGATCAGATTCAGATCCGCCACACTAATGGGTTGTCCTCGGCGAATGCTTAAGGGAGATGGCACCGATCTAAAGTTATATCCTAGGACTAAATCGGGACTTAAGAGTTCTTCTACTGCTTGCCATCCGGGGGTGATGACTCCCGTTAACCACTCTCCTAATTGAACCATGGGCGCTAAGGGATGAGCTGGTGCTGAAGCGGAGCGCAGATGAAATAAATGCTCCAGTAAGGCTTCTAAGGGTTGTAATTGGTCTAAATTCAGAGTTTCATCGGTAACTTGGGGGACAAAACCGAGGATTTTGGCTTGGCGATCGCCCTCTGCCAGTTCTACAATTACATAACCGATGCGATCGCACCAAACTTCTAAAGGAATGGGGCACACTGTATCTTGTTCGCGCACCGCTCGACATTCTAATTTTCCCAGATTCACCACTTCTAAATCCGCTAAATCCCCGCATAGTCGCATCACCGGATTCCAGCTATCACTGGCTTCTCGGTTGGTTTCTATACCCAGAATTTGTAGAGCATCATCAACCCCTAAAACGGCTAAAGTATTGAGATAAACTTGAGTTGCTTTTTCCGATGTTGGTTGTTCCTGAGCAAACTGATTTGCCCATTGGCGATAGCGCTCCGGAATCGGAAGAATCAGCAGATATTCATCAATCATAGCAGTCATAATCAGTCACCTAATTTGAATTATGTTCTTACCTCTTACCTTTTGCCTTTTGCCTCTTGCCTTATAAATACCCTTCAGATTGTGCAAATTCTCGCAAGCGGGGCAAACATTGACGGGAATAAAAACGACTGAGAGTGTTTTTATCAATGTTGAATTCTTGGGCTAAGTCTTTCCAAGGTGTTTCTGGGGGTAAACGACGCAAAATCAACACTTGGCAGTTGACATCGGGGCGATCGCGCATATAAATTCGTTTTAACTTGCCTCCTGGATCGGTTTGCACCCATTGATGTATTTCTTCCAACACCGGAGGAACTGGAGCAGGAGCAGGTAAGCGATCGATCGGATCGTAGACTTCTCCCTCAGAAGTGCGATAGGCTTGTACTCTGGTTGTTTGTTGCCGAAATCTTTCAATCTGGTTATCCTGTAAGCGACGCTTCAAATAGGCATTAATCCAAGTCATTACCGTCCCTTTTTCGGGATCGTAGACACTACCCGTTGTCGCTTCACAGAGGTTACGACAGACATAAAACCAGGTTTGCTGCAAAGCATCCTCATAGTGAGGAACCTCTTCTTTCCAGAGTTTGCCGGAATGTTGAATCAACTTCACCAATTTGGCTAATCCTTTTTGCCGTTCTAAACTTAGGGGAGGATGGGCACAGGTTTCCTGGATTAACTGTTGCAGCTTCGGGAACAAGGACGCATTCACCCCTGGCTGGTTTTGATCCATCACACACCCTCAACGGTTGATACAGTTACACAAAGTTACACAAATGTTCCTAGTGTGCCACGAAACCTTCTGTTTATCTGTCATCTGTGTAAGCGGATTCACGGCATTTTGTTACAAATCTTCATATTAAATTGGCGTTTACCCTGGTCAGGTCGTTCAACCACTCGATACACTAGGATAGAATTAAAATGATTGACTGCACACCTTAACGTTTAATTTAGACAGTAATGAGTAGCATTAGCCTGCAAAAAGGACAACGCATTTCTTTAGATAAAGTCGCTCCCAACTTGCAAGCCGTGTTTGTGGGTTTGGGATGGGACGTGAAAGCCACGGATACTGGTTATGATTTTGACTTAGATGCCTCTGCATTTCTGTTGGGAGAAAATGAAAAACTGATTTCTGATAAGCACTTTATTTTCTATAACAATAAGGTCAGTCCCGATACTAATAAGTCCATTGAGCATATGGGCGACAATTTAACGGGAGAAGGGGAAGGCGATGATGAAGTCATTATTGTTAACTTACAAAAAGTTCCCCCAGAGATTCATAAAATTGTGTTTACAGTCACTATTCATGAAGCAGATAAGCGCAAACAAAATTTTGGTCAGGTCGAAAATGCCTTTGTGCGCTTGGTAGATGTGTCCACAAAAAATGAACTACTGCGCTATCCTTTGGCTGAGGAGTATTCTATTGAAACGGCCTTAATTATGGCAGAACTGTATCGCCGTGAGGGACAGTGGCGCATGAATGCCGTCGGTTCTGGGTATGAAGGAGGTTTGCAAGCCCTGTTGGATCGGTATCTGTAACTTAAGGATCAAAATCATGGGAATTAACCTAGAAAAAGGACAGCGCATTTCTCTGGAAAAAGCCGCTCCGGGTTTGAAAAATTTGCTCTGTGGATTGGGCTGGGATGTAGCCGAATCTAAGGGGTTATTGGGCTTTTTGAAAATGGGGCCAAATCTGGATTTGGATGCGTCGGTGATCTGTTTAGATGGCCAGGATAAACTTAAAGGAATTACGGATTTGGTTTATTTTGGAAATTTGCGTCATTCTTCCGGAGCAGTTACCCATTTAGGCGATAATTTGACGGGAGCTGGAGATGGGGATGATGAACAGGTTTTAGTGGCTTTAGATCAACTCCCTCCAGCGATTCAAAAATTAGTGTTTGTGGTCAATATTTATGAGTGTTTAGCTCGAAAGCAGGATTTTTCGCAAGTCAAAAATGCGTTTGTACGCTTGGTTGACCGGGCGAATAATCAAGAGATTGCTCGTTATAATCTTTCTGGCTCGAATTATGCGGGAATGACGGGAATGATTATGGCGGAAGTCTATTTGCAAGATGGACAATGGCAAATGACAGCTAAGGGGGAAGGATTTAAGGCGAAAAATTTACAGGAAATTACCGAACGTTATCGGTAGTTTCTGGTAATTTTTGGTGGGTGAGTAAGGGAGGTTAGGGGCGATCGCCAGACAAGCCCCTTTCCTAAAAAGCCATAACCTAAACGCTATAACATAGGGTGCAACGGTTCAGAATCACTTCGGCTTCAGGAGGGTTTTCAGTTGCATGATCAGTATCTTATTCTCGGTCACGTTAGGCTTAGTGTTGATTGGAATTATTGTTTACGCCCTGATCGCGGAAGAGTCAAAAGGGGGTGAGTAGCAGTGAAAATAAGAGTCAAATTAAGAGCGATCGCCATTCGCTTAGGTTTATTTGCCTGTTTATTGGTGATTCTGTGCCAAACCACAACCCATGGCTTCGTCCCCGATAGACCGAAAATTGTTTTTCAATCCTTGCGGGAAAACAATATGTCCATTTATACCATGAATGACGATGGTTCCTATCCTCAGCGTCTCACCCATATTTTGCGCGATGATGGCTTACCCGCTTGGTCACCCGATCGCCGTAAAATTGCCTTTGTCTCCAATCGAGATCTAAATCGGGAAATCTATGTGATGAATGCCGATGGGGGAGATCAACGGCGCTTAACCGTAAATCCCGCTTGGGAATTTTACCCCACTTGGTCGCCCGATGGAGAGCAGATCGCCTTTAGTTCCGATCGCAACGGAAATCAGGATATTTTTATTATGAATGCCGATGGAACCGGGCAAACCAATATTACCCATCATCCAGCCGTGGAGCGATCGCCAGATTGGTCTCCCGATGGCGAGCAAATTCTGTTTACCTCTAACCGCGCTGATGGCAAAAGTTTCCAGATCTATATGATGAATGCCGATGGCTCCAATGTGATTCAATTGAGCGATCGCGAAGGCATTCATCATACCCCCGTTTGGTCTCCCGATGGTCGGTACATTGCCTTTAGTTTTGAATCCTTTGAACTCAAACCCGGTTACTTTACCCGCGATGCCGATATTTATCTCATGAATGCAGACGGAACCAATATTGTAAACTTAACCCGACACCCCGGACGAGACCTAGAACCCACCTGGTCACCCGATGGCTTCAAACTCGCTTTTCGCTCCACTCGCAATGGTTCCGATCTCATTTTTAGTATGAATAGAGATGGATCAAGCGTACAAACCATCACCCAATTCCCCCAAACCGGTGCAGCACCAGATTGGTAATGACCCTCATTCTCTTTTACAAACCCTACAACGTTCTGTGTCAATTCACTGATGAGAATCCTCATACCCAAGGAAAATCAGCCAGAGAAACCTTGAAAGACTATATCCCAGTTCCTGGAGTTTATCCCGTTGGTCGGTTAGACCGGGATAGTGAAGGATTGCTGTTATTAACCAATGATGGCAGATTACAACATCTCCTCTCCCATCCTCGCTATGGTCATCAACGTACCTACTGGGTACAGGTTGAACGAATTCCAGAGGAGGAGGATTTAACTCCCCTACGACAAGGCATGATGCTTAAAGATGGTAAAACTCGACCGGCTCAGGTGCAAATCATCCCACCCCCCGATCTCCCAGAGCGTAACCCCCCCATTCGCAGCCGCAAAACGGTTCCAACAGCTTGGTTGGAAATGACACTCACCGAAGGGCGTAACCGTCAGGTACGGCGGATGACAGCAGCGATCGGATATCCGACATTAAGGTTAGTGCGGGTCTCTTTAGCCGGGTTGAAATTGGAGGGATTAAATCCTGGCCAATGGAGGGAGTTAACGCCGGAAGAAGTCAAGGAAATTAGCCGTAGTGCTGGGCCCTAGGCAATAGGAGGATTCCCTGCCGATCGCTCACATTCTCACATTGTAGCTGGCATAGAATCATGGTATTGTTGATACAATTTTTGCCTGAATACCAACCCCATTAAACTATGGACTTATCCAATAATAATACCGCGAAAAACCTCGAAGCTGCCTTTGGTGGCGAATCAATGGCCAACCGTAAATATTTATTTTTTGCCGAAGTCACCAAAAAGTTAGGCATGACAGAACTGGCTAAACTGTTTAGAGAAACGGCAAATCAGGAAACTGAACATGCTTTTGCCCATTTCCGCTTAATCCATCCCGAACTGGTGGTTGACGATCCCGCATCGTTGACAGAAGAACAAAAAAAGGCGATCGCCTCCCGGTGCTTAGACTTAGCCATTGAAGGGGAAACCTACGAATACACCACCATGTATCCCGAATTTGCTGAAGCAGCAAGAAGCGATCGCGACAGTGACGCAGTAGCTGAATTTGAAGCTCAAACCCAAGAATCCCAAGAACACGCCCAAATCTTCCGTAAAGCAGCCCACAATTTTGGCTTACTCACCAGCATTGAACAGCATCATGCCCGACAATATACGGATGCTCTAAGTGTTTTAGAGGGAGAAACCGTTACCAAAAAAGCCCCCAGCGATCAAGAAGCAACCCAAAAATGGATTTGTCGCCAATGTTCCATGATCTACGATCCCGTCAAAGGCGATCCCGATTCTGGAATTGCTCCAGGAACTCCCTTTGCTGCCATTCCCGATGATTGGACTTGCCCCATCTGTGGAGCGCAGAAAAAGCTATTTGTTCCCTATGAAGAACCTGCCGCAGCTTAGATAGTCTGTAGTGACGTAACCCGATCTGGGGTAGCAGCAGGAGGAGTGCTGACCCCTCAAATCCCAAATGCTACCCTCTGTTTCTGTTTTTGCCGATCGCACTCCTGATAATGGGGTATTCTAAGTGACGATCGCCATAACCGATCTCGACCATACTAATCACGGCAGTGATCTTTTAAGTTAGAGGAAATCCATGACTGAGCCATCTCACGCTACTAAACTTAATCCTAGCTCTAGTTTTAGCGTCAAAATGCGGGTTAAACTCCAAAATCGTACCGGCGCTCTAGCTAGAGTGACTGGGGCAATCGCCTCCGTTGGCGGGAGTTTAGGGGAAATTAATCTTGTAGAACGCACCCTCGATTTTACGCTGCGGGAAATTACGGTTGATGCTGGGTCAACCGAACAAGCGGAGGAAATTGTCCAAGGGATAAAAGTCCTGCCCAATATTGAAGTGCTGGAAGTCTCCGATCAAACGTTCGATCTGCATAAGGGTGGGAAGATTACCATTAATAGCAAAATAGCTATTAAAGGCCAATCTGACTTGGCCATGGCCTACACCCCTGGGGTGGGTCGCATCTGTAAGGCGATCGCCGAAAATCCAGAAAAAGCCTTTGATTTAACCATTAAAAGCAACACCATTGCCATTGTTACCGACGGTAGCGCAGTCTTAGGATTGGGGAATTTGGGCCCCTTGGGCGCTTTGCCAGTGATGGAAGGGAAAGCCATGCTATTTAAGGATTTTGGCGGTCTCGATGCTTTTCCAGTTTGTCTGGATACCCAAGATACAGAAGAAATTATCGCCACGGTTAAACGCATGGCTCCCGTGTTTGGTGGGGTGAACCTGGAAGATATTAGCGCTCCCCGATGCTTTGAAATTGAGCGCCGTTTGAAGAAAGAGTTGGATATTCCCATTTTCCATGATGACCAACATGGAACGGCGATCGTCACTCAAGCCGCCCTCTATAATGCCCTGAAATGGGTGAAAAAGAGCCTAGAAGAGGTACGAATTGTGATTAATGGGGCCGGGGCCGCTGGGGTGGCGATCGCCCATCTGTTACAAGAAGCCGGAGCCAAGAATATTATCCTTTGTGACTCGAAGGGCATTGTCTCTAAGCAACGGTCTGACCTGAATGCAGCCAAACAGGAGTTTGCGGTAGATGAATCGGGATCTTTAGGAGATGCGATGAAAAACACTGATGTGTTTATTGGGGTGAGCGTGCCAGGGGTGCTGACTCCGGGAATGGTGAGTACCATGGCCAAAGATGCGATCGTGTTTGCCATGGCTAACCCCATTCCGGAAATTCAACCGGAATTGGTGACTGATGATGTCGCAGTCATGGCCACTGGACGCAGCGACTATCCCAATCAAATCAATAATGTCTTAGCCTTCCCTGGGGTATTCCGGGGTGCTTTAGATTGCCGCGCTCGCAGCATTACCCGCAAAATGTGCATTGAAGCAGCAGGGGCGATCGCCTCTTTAGTCAGTCCCACCGATCTCAATCCCCATAATATTATTCCTTCTGTATTCGATTCTCGCGTAGCTCCTGCCGTATCTGCGGCAGTTCAACAAGCTGCCCGGGCCGAAGGGGTTGCTAACGGTTAAAAGAGTAGGGAATGGGGATGGGGGAGGATAACCTCTTGCCTATTACCCATTACCCTATTACCCATTATCAAACAGATCCAGATTCAAACTCAATCCGGGTAATATTGACTCGCCAGATAACTCTGTAGGCAAATTTCGCACTTCGACTTCCTTTTGTGGCCGATAAATTTCGACTTGTTGCTGTTGGGGATTAATCAACCATGCCAATTTTACCCCCGCATCCATATATTCCCTCATTTTGGCACGCAACGGTTCCAAACTATCCGTGGCTGACCTTAATTCGATCGCAAAATCCGGCGCAATTGGCGGAAATTTCCGTCGTTGTTCGGCAGTTAAAGCTAAATAGCGTTCCCGGCGAATCCAAGCCACATCTGGGGAACGATCTGCACCATTGGGAAGCTTAAATACAGTCGAGGAACTGAAGGTATAACCCAGGTTAGTATGTCGATTCCAAAGTCCCAAATCAGTGATTAAATCGGCTTCTCGCTTTCCGCTCTCACCTCCTACGGGAGACATAATAATCAGTTCTCCTCTAGTATTTCGTTCAAAGTTCAACTCGCGGTTATTTTGGCACAAGTCATAGAATTGCTCGTCACTGAGGTTAACGGCATCTAAATTTAATGTCAAAGGACTCATAAGCGTATCCTTAACCGGTGGATCAATCACTCAAACGAATACTATTATACCGCTATCGACCTCCCTATTCCTAGCACTGTAACGCCCAGATAACCATGAAAACTCTTTCCCATTGGATCGGTACTACCCTTAGCACACTTATTCTGAGCTATCCCTTTGTTGCTTGGGCAGGGCCAACGCTATACTACGAAAAATTATGGTTGGATCTGTCGGTTGCGGCTTGTTTGCAGAAAGCAGAACAGGCGATCGCCTCTACGGAGGTTCCCGTCTTAAATGTGAATGCCAGCCGAGTGTTAGCTGTCAGTCCTACCGTCTCCGTGGCGATCGACTGTGAGGCGATCGACAACCGAACCCGTAGTGTCATTATGGTCAGCAGTGACGGCGATCGCCCCATGAGGGCCATAAACTTAACTCAAACCCTAAAAGAAGTTATGAGCCATTAAAAATGGGTAATGGGTAAATTGTTAATTGTTAATTGTTAATTGCATGAATACAGTAGATTACCTTCGCATTAGCCTGATTGACCGATGTAATTTTCGGTGTCAATATTGTATGCCTGCGGGGGAAGAACTCGACTATATCTTAAGTCAAAATCTCCTCACCTCTGAAGAAATTCTTACCCTCTTGAATGAGGTGTTTATTCCCCTGGGTTTTACCCGCTTTCGCTTAACCGGAGGTGAACCCTTACTGCGTCCGGGTGTAGTGGATTTAGTCCGGGAAATTGCCCAACTTCCCCAAACCCAAGATTTAGCCATGACCACGAATGGCTTTTTACTCGATCGCCTGGCGCAAGATCTCTATGATGCGGGTTTACGGCGGATTAATATTAGCCTGGATTCCCTGGAACCAGAGACTTTTGACAAAATTATCGGCAACGGGGGTAAAAGTCGCTGGGAGCGCACCTGGGCAGGGATTCAGAAGGCGTATGAGGTGGGGTTCAACCCCTTAAAATTGAATGTGGTAGTGATTCCTGGGGTGAATGACCATGAGGTGTTAAATTTGGCGGCATTGACCCTAGAGCGGCAATGGCATGTGAGATTTATCGAGTTTATGCCCATTGGCAATGGTCATTTATTTACCGAGCGAGCCTGGATACCTTCGGAGGAATTGCGCCAGAGGATTCGGGAGCGTTGGGGACTGACGGAGGGAGAAGTGCGCGGGAACGGGCCGGCTGATGTGTTCCAAATTCCTGGCGCTCAGGGTACATTGGGGTTTATTAGTCAGATGTCCGAATGTTTCTGCGATCGCTGTAATCGAATGCGATTATCGGCTGATGGTTGGCTGCGTCCCTGTCTGCTGAATGAAACCGGACAGATCGATCTTAAAACCAAGTTGCGATCGCAGACTCCTTTAAGCAAATTACGCCAACAAGTAGCCAATCTCCTACAGATTAAACCAGAGATCAACTTCAAACAACGGGAATCAGGTACAGAAGGGACGTACACCCGCACCATGTCCCAAATCGGAGGGTAAGATTAACGTACCCTACTGCCGTGACACAGCTAAAATAGTGCATTAGCGTAGGGTGGGTTAGGCGGCTAAAACCTAGACTCTGACAGCAATCTATCAATCCGCCGTAACCCACCATTTTAGGGTTGTCACGGCACTACAATGACACCTAACATGAGGTCACGCTAGGAGTGCGAGCATCTTGCTCGCTGGCTTCTCTAGCCAGTGTCTTATCTCAAGTCCGGGTAATCCATCAAAGTATCGGGCAAGGTGGGCAGGGTTTGTTTATCGAATTTGAATGATTTCGCTCCCTGGCTTCTCTAGCCAGTGTCTTATCTCAAGTCCGGGTAATCCATCAAAGTACCGGGCAAGGTGGGCAGGATTTGTTTGTCGAATTTGAATGATTTCGTTTCTTCCTCCCGCCCACCCTACGATGACACCTAACGGGAGCTTGTATTACTCGTCATCATCATCATCGTCATCGTCATCATCGTCGTCGTCGTCATCATCATCGTCATCGTCATCATCGTCGTCATCATCATCATCGTCTCCAGGATCTTCGGCCTGGTAATAAGTATCTGAACTCAAAGTGTCCGACTCTTGAAGATACTCGTGCTGAACAGGGGAAAGGGCTGATCGTGCCATTTCTTCAAGACCAAGTAGGAGAGAAATAATAACGGCGATCGCCAAAAGCCATTGATTGATCATTTGATTTACAACTGTGCTTCATGTATAAGTTAAATATCAGTATCATAAAACACTTTGCCTATCCTGTCAATTCTATAACAATCCCATTCTCTCCTGTAGGAGAATTCCCACTGGCAAGTCTCTAAATCTTGTCTAATGCCCTCCTCATTTTAAGCCAAAGAACCGCCGCAACTTGACCCCGCTCCGGCCGTGCAACCGTAACAATAGGGAGCCGTTCTCACCTCTTCTATTACGTCTAAATTGCCCCACTCTAACAGTGTAGCCACTGTTAGCGCTTCTCCCGTCGCCGTCCGTGCCGGAAGTCCTTCCATTTGATTAAAATCGCAATCATAAATTTGCCCTAAATAATCCACTGATAATTCTTGCTTGCACATTAAGCCGGGCACAGTGTGAAGATTAAAGTTATCTTCTAGAAATTGCAGATATGGCTCGTATAAATTACGCTTTTTCAGATACTCTTTAGTGCGCCCGATGGGTAAATTAGTAATCGTCAGCAGATGATTAAACTCAACGTTGAAATGCTCTTGCAAATACTGTTTATAGGCTTTCTCTAGGTTCTGTTGGTTCGGCGTTAAGGAAAAATGATCTGAGTTGGGCATGGCTGGATTATAGACTAAATCCAGAATGAGATGGGACTCTCGACCGTAACCGAGTTGATTTAACTGTTGCAGAGCGCGAATCGATCCCTGATAGACTCCACTGCCGCGCATTTTATCCACATTGTCTTCGAGATAACAGGGTAAGGAAGCCACGACTCGCACTTGGCGATCGGCAAAATATTGGGGTAAATCTTGATAACCTTCAGCAAAAAAGATGGTTAAATTGGAGCGCACAATAATTTCTTTTTCCGCTTTTCTGGCTGCTTCGACGAGGGGACGAAAGCCATAATTCATTTCTGGCGCTCCTCCCGTGAGATCCACAGTTTTAATCTGGGGAAAGCGTTCAATTAGTTGAATCAGTTGATGGCAGATTTCTGGAGTCAGTTCTTCGGTTCGTTTGGGCCCAGCTTCGACATGACAATGGGTACAGGCAAGATTGCAGCGTTTACCTAGATTAATTTGTAATACTGTGATTTCCTCTTTCTTCAGAGGGGCTTTCAGTTTGCGCTTAAAAGGAGTAATGTTAGTCTTTAGCATGGGCAACAGTAGATCGGCAAGGTGAGGGTTGAGTCAGGGTGGATGGCTCCACCCTAGATACTCTATCGCAATTTAGAATAATTTACCGATTGAGAACGTCTGGCCAATGGCGATCGGCTTTGGCAATATTACCGGGTATATCGCGGCTCCATTGAGCTTGCACGCTTTTACTGTAGTTCAGGTATAATTTCCCTTCGTAGATTGTCCAAGCATCGGGATCGACTGGGGCAAGGTTCCCTTCACTCACGGCTTTGGCGCAATATCCCCCATATTGAGGTGCGTATTGGGTGGGGTTAGCGGCAAATTGGTCTCGGTTTTGGGCACTGGTAAAGTACCAGGTGGCTCCCTTCCACTCGTGTTGATATTCGGCTGTACCCATCATGGCATCTGCGCCGTTGCTTTGACTAAAGTAGGCGACTGGATCGGCTCCTCGGATGGCTACACCTTGGCGTGAGAATACGGGGGAGTTTTTTGTCGCACCGGCACAGGGATTTCCGGCACAGGGATCTCCGGCGCAGGGATTTTTACCGGCACAGGGATTTCCGGCGCAGGGATTTCCAGCACAGGGATTGCCTGCACAGGGATTGCCTGCACAGGGATTGCCTGCACAGGGATTTCCAGCACAGGCTTTGTTAGAAATGGAGGTTTGTCCACCTTTGAATTGCCCTTGGGCATAGGTGTGGGCGGTTATACCAACGGTAAAAATAGAGGCGATCGCCAGGGTGGTAATGTAATGTAGTTTCATCAATGACTCCGATAAGTTTAAGGATAACTGTAAGTGTTCTTCTCTTCTACTAAAGCCTAGGGAGCTGAAGCTGCTCTGAGAGAAATCTGAACCCTTGCTGAGAATTTGCAGCTTGGGGTTTGTTTTAGGTTAGGGTTAATTTCAGAAGTATTTGACTCACAAGTGATGCTATGCAACCTACTGACTGGCTGGTGAATGAACAAGGAGAACGGTTGCCTCTAACGCCTGCAAGTTCTCCAGAAACGGGGGAAAAACCTTATCGGTTATATCGCTTTCTGACGGATTTAGAAACCATTTTGTGGGAGATTCCAGGCGATCGCCAACGGTTACCCAAAATTGCTCACTGTTTGCGAAGACTCTTGGATTATTCGCCTTGGTTACAAACTTATTATTTAGAACCGAGTCCGAATCCTGGATGGTCGATTTTATCGTTGTATGACGAACCAGATTTTAAGCTCACGATGCAAATGGTGGCGTGGTTGCCGGGGAATGTTTCCCCCATTCATAATCATGGGACTTGGGGAGTGGTTGCCTTGTTAAGTGGGCAGGAAAAAAATAGGTTTTGGCGCAGAAGTCCAACCCCAGAATTTAGCGATCGCCTTGAATCAGTAGACTCGTATATTTTAAGTCCTGGAGAAATTATTACTTTTCTGCCTGATGCTATTCATAGCGTGGAACCCCTAGGGGATGAACCGGCTATCACGTTGAATTTATACGGAGAAACGAAGGTGGAAAACCGGTTTGAATTCGATTCGATTAATCACCGAGCCTGGAATTTTTAGCCAATCCGACTGAGAAAGGATTTAAGGCGATCGCTCTTCGGTTGGGTAAATAGCTCTTGCGGATCGCCCGATTCTTCAATAATGCCTTGGTGGAAGAACAGCACCTTATTGGAGACTTCCCGCGCAAACTGCATCTCATGGGTAACCACTACCATCGTCATCCCCTCTTGCGCCAGTTGTTTCATAACGCTTAAAACTTCCCCTACTAACTCCGGATCGAGGGCGCTGGTAGGTTCGTCGAACAGGAGAACACTGGGTTTCATGCATAAGCTGCGGGCGATCGCCACCCGTTGCTTTTGTCCCCCAGAAAGCTGTTCCGGATAAAAATTGGCTTTATCCCCTAACCCGACTTTTTCTAAGTAATGGCTGGCTCGTTCTCGACACTCCGATTCTGAGTCTTTCAACACCTTGATCGGCGCAAGCATCAAGTTTTGTAAAACCGTTAAATGGGGAAACAAATTAAAATGCTGAAACACCATGCCCACCCGACTCCGCAGTTGGCGTAGAGTTTCTTGACTGACTTGGGCATGGGAAATATCAATCCCCATCACTTCCAACCGTCCTTTATTGATCGACTCTAGACGATTTAAGCACCGCAAAAATGTCGTTTTACCACATCCAGAAGGGCCAATCACTGAGACCACATCCCCTTCATGCAATGTCGTCGTCACCCCTTTTAGCACTTCCAGATCCTGAAAGCTTTTGTGTAAGTCTTGACATTCAATGACGGCAGTTGCTGAGTTGACCATAGTTTTGAAACCATCGTTAATGGGGAGTTGAGTTTAAACTATCTGAATCTTCCATCGGTAAAATGTATCGGCGATTACTTTTATTCCGGAATCAACCCTTGATACTAAACAACGGTCTAACGTGGTTTTATCGACAGGAGAGAGTTGAGGATGATGGGGAGTAAGGGATTCACCCGCAAAATACAGGTTTTTCTGGCGATCGCCAGTTGTCTGCTAGTGGTCATCTTCACCAGTGTATCCACGATTGCCCAAGATTCTGCTCCCACCCTCCAAGTCGCCACCGAACCCACCTTTCCTCCCTTTGAAATGCAAGACCAAGCCACAGGAGAACTCAGTGGATTTGATATTGATTTAATGCAAGCCATTGGTGAAGCGGCTGAACTCAACATTGAATTTATCAGTTTACCCTTTGATGGCATTATTCCCGCCCTCCAGTCTCAAACCATAGATGCCGCCATTAGTGGCATGACCATCACCCCAGAGCGAGCGCAAACCGTATCGTTTTCCCGTCCCTATTTTAAGGCCGGTTTAGCCATTGCCGTTCAAGAAAATAATACCGATATTCAAAGTTTTGAAGATCTAGACGGCAAACGAATCGCCGTTCAAATTGGTACAACCGGCGCACAGGAAGCCAACACCATTGAAGGAGCAAGCGTCAGTTCGTTTGATTCCGCCTCTTTGGCCCTACAAGAATTAATTAATGGCAAGGTCGATGCAGTAGTCAATGATGGGCCAGTAACTCTCTACGCCATCAAAGAAGCCGGATTACAAGGCGTAAAAGTGGTCGGGGAATTAGTCACCGAAGAATATTATGGCATTGCCTTGCCGAAAGACTCCCCTTATTTAGATGACATTAACAATGCCCTAGGATTACTGATCCAAAATGGGGGTTATCGCGACGTTTATCAAACGTGGTTTGCCGGTGAACCGCCCGAATTACCCATCGTGCCCCCTTCCTTAGAAACTGCACAAGTGATAAGTTTCGATTGGGGAAAACTGTTTGCCAACTTACTTCAAGGTTCAACCATTACCTTACTGCTCACGGCTCTGGCTTTTACCTTCGGGTTAATCGGGGGCACAGCCGTGGCGATCGCCATGATTTCTCCCTACAAACCCCTGCGCCTTCTTTGCCGCGTGTATGTAGACTTCTTCCGGGGAACCCCCATGCTAGTGCAACTGTTTATGATCTATTTTGGTCTTCCCGGTTTATTCCGAGAATTAGGTCTAGACTTCAGTTTCGATCGCTTCCCCGCAGCCGTCTTAGCCCTAAGCTTAAATAGTGCCGCCTACCTAGCCGAAATCATGCGCGGGGGCATTGAATCCATTGATAAAGGTCAATGGGAAGCCAGTCAATCCCTAGGCATGAGTCCCCTACAAACCATGCAAGATGTAATTTTTCCCCAAGCCTTGCGCCGCATGTTACCGCCTTTGGGCAATGAATTTATTACCTTGGTCAAAGATACCAGTTTAGTTGCCGTAATTGGATTTGAGGAATTATTCCGCCAAGGTCAACTCATGGTAGCCACCACCTATCGATCCTTTGAAATTTATTTAGCTGTGGCTTTAATGTATCTGGTCTTAACCACCTTATCTTCCTTTGGATTTAAGTGGCTAGAAGCCAGAATGAACCCCTTACAGCGTCGCAAAGCTGCTTAACACTCCGAGCGGCAGAAGGGTAATGGGTAATGGGTTGTGTTCCCATCCCCATCCTAAAAAAGACCAAGAGATTATCGGCCACTCCCACAAGGAACTGGTCTTAAATTGCTTTTATTGCCCGGAAATCCATCGGAAACCCAACCGGATACTGGCGAAAGAATGGAAACCCAAGATCGCCCAGTGCTATCGGTTCGAGGAGCCATCGATCGCAGCCGAACCAATGTCCCTGGTACTAGGGTCTCAACTACCCTTGCGGCTTCAGTTGGTGCAGAGCGCACATTGAGACCCGCATCGACTAAAGGGGTGACTCGATGGCACACATTTGGGGTAGGTTGAGGGCGCGTTGTTGAGGGACGACTCGGTACAACCGTTGAGGAAGAGTTATCGCATTCTCTTAAACGGTTGTCTGGAATAAATCCAGGACGGGGTTCAAGTACCGTGCGCCATTCGTCCACCTGTTCTGTGGTTAAAACAACCTGTTCGCCTGCAAGTATACCTCTAACCGGTCGAGAGTCAAGAGAGCGACTTTCATGAATGAATGAATTGACATTAGCGCACAGAGTCACTGTTTCCACGGTGCAGGGTTTGAGATCTTCAGTACGCACAAAACCCACGGTAGGTTCACTAATGGCAATCCACCCGCCTCCTCCGTTGCCAGCGAGGGTAACGCGATCGTTGGCTTGCAGGCCGCGAATTTGACCGGACTCAAAATTACGTTCGTAGTAGACAAACGTCCCTTTACGAGCTGCTCTACATTCTCCAACAATGCTTTGGGCAACGTAGGAGGGGGGAGTAGAGGCGATCGCTGGCAAAGAACGACCGGGAAAATTGACCATCATTAATCCAAACACGACTAATCCACGAATGCCATATTTCATACTGTATCACTCCTGAAGTTATGGGAATCCTGAGCAATCGATGACCCACTACAGTTCGAGTGCGATCGCGCTGCCCTTTAGTCTTTCTAGTTAAGGATATATCATCAAATTAACCTCAATCCGGTTCTTTATTCCGGAGCTAGAAGTGCTAAAGTAGAACCTGAACCATTATGGTAAACTGTTCCTCTTTGTATTCTTTCTGCCTAGCTTCAGTTATCCCAATACTGCTATGAAGCTCAAATCTACAGTTACAGCCTTGATGTTGTCCTTATTGGCGGTTGGGGCAACAGCCCAAATCAAGACAAATAAGGCTCAAACCTTTGCTTGTGGCGCTTCCCGTGATGGGATTCCCACAACCTTAGCTCTCGTTCCGAGAGGGAATATTCCCATTATTCGCTGGGTTTCTGAGTATTTTACCCCCTTTGGCTATGACCCTCAAACCCGGTGCGAGCAAGTTTCTAATCGCCTACAAACTTACCAAGAACAAGGGATTGCTAATTTTATTACCACAGGCATTCAAGATGGTCTAGATGTCATTTGTGTCTCTAGTGTCTTGGGGGGGCCCTGTACAGGACTCCTCTTTACTCTCCAACCTGGAGAGAGTGCCAGCCGAGTCATTCAGGATTTGTTTGATGTGGGACAATATGGTTTAAATCCTCTATTACAAGGCTCCAATACCGATCAAGTCTATATCGATTTAAACCAACTACTCCAGGAATCCCCTACAGATACCGATTCCGTGAAACCCCTTTAGTTTAAGTGAAAAAAACTTCTAAAGAACCAATTTTGGTTCTTTTTTTTTATCTTTTTTTAAACTTTATGCACAGTTATTGCAACTGAGCAACTTGAATTGATCGAATTTTCTCGGTACACTAATTAAATCTACTCAACACGATTTAGCTAGTGTTGACACTGACTGGAGTTCAGTGTTCTCCTGTCCTCGCGACTTCCTGTTCAATGATTGTTGTTCTATGGGTGATTTTTGATGCCAATAAATAAGTTGATTAACGGATATTTATAGAGAATTGATTTAGGGATAGATGCGATCGCCACTCAATGTTCTTGTCTGTATTCCCATAACATATCAGGGATACAATTTTTTTTGGTCTTAATTAAAACTCCAAAAATAGAAATACTGAATCGATCAATTCCTGTTAAGTTTCCAATTCTCCGGATGATTGATTAAATCTCATGAACTATAAAAACAACTCTATTTTTTCTCTATCAATTCCTATCCTTGATTAGTGATTCTTTGTTGCGTACCCATTATTTATCTTTTTGCAACCAATCTTTTGGGCGAATTGGTCAGCATAAATTCAATTTTGACCTCAATCATTGGATGAGGATATTCCCATGGGTTGACATTTGGGGCATCAACTTCCATAAAAGGGGTTACACCCCTATCCCCATAAGCGCTATTATGTGGTATGAGGAGTGCATTTCGGTAAACCCAACCCACTCAAATAGAGGTGGGATAACCGTAATTCATAGATTTGGAGTGGATTGACGATGAAACGCCTCATCCTATTCTTAGTAGCGGGTCTCAGCAGTATATCGGTGGGCCTATCCTTAAGGTTGCTTCACAATCAAGTATCTTATCCCCACTGCCAAATCGCTTCCCGTTCTGTAGATTTATCTTATACCGAGCTAAAAAATATTGCAGAAGCGATTACGGTAAAAGTGAAAACAGGAACCACGGGCGGATCGGGAACCTTAATTCACCGAGAAGGCAAAACTTATACCGTCTTAACAACAGCCCATGTCATTGCTACAGGAGAGTCTTATCAGATAGAAACGCCAGATGGCAAAGTGTATAGGGCCACTCGAATTCAGGATTTAGCGATTGACGACCGAGATATACAACTGTTGCAATTTCAATCCGATCAAAAGTATCAAATTGCTCAATTAGGATCGTCCCATGTTTTAACGGTAAAAGAAAAAGTAGTGGCAGCCGGATTTGCTGATGATATTCCGGGCTTAAATTTAACCAAAGGAGAAATAAAGCTAATTCCAAATCAATGGTTACAACAGGGGTATCAAATCGGATATAGCAATGATATTTACAAAGGAATGAGCGGGGGGCCAATCCTGAATTTGCAGGGAGAAGTGATTAGTATTAATGGGATGATGGCTTACCCTCTGTGGGGTAATCCCTATGTATTTGAAGATGGATCGCGACCGGATAGTGGCTTACAAAATCGAATGCGAGAAGTCGCCTGGGGGATTCCCATACACCGTATTGCAGAAGCGGTTCCCCAATGGGTGAATCTGAATTTAGTCGATCAGGTGGATGCGATCGCCCAACAAACCACAGTCTTAATTGCCAACTCTAACAGTACCGGTTCTGGGGTGATTGTAGCTCAGAATGACTCGACCTATTATGTGTTAACCGCCGAGCATGTGATTCGTCATCCCAGCAACTACAAGATTGTCACGCCAGATGGTCACTGTCATCCCATAGACTTAGAAAACGTACAACCCCTGCCAGGAGTCGATTTAGCCATTGTGGAATTTGAAAGCCATACCCCCTATCAAGTGGCCACTTTAGCCGATTATGATTGGCGTAGCTTGGAAGTCTTAAATTATGTTTTTGTTTCCGGTTGGCCGGTTTCTACTCCTCACCGCTCTTCTCATCCTCCCACCCGTTTATTAACCACTGGACGCTTGCTCAGTCAGGACTCACAGATTCAAAGCGTTCTAGAGGTGACCCAAAGACAACAGGGAATTGACTCCTTATCTCTTACCTATGGCTATGAGATGCTTTATTCTAATCTCACGGCTCCGGGAATGAGTGGGGGATTAATCTTAGACACTCAAGGTCATGTGATTGGCATTCATGGTCGCGGTTCAGGGGAAATTAAACAAGATGACCAAGGAGATATTCGCCCCCTGAAACTCGGTTATGGGTTAGGAATTCCCATAAAAACTTTTTTACACTTAGTGTCTTCCGTGGGGATCGATCGCGCCTGGCTGGATGTTGATTCTATGCCTCCACCCCAGTTACACGGTACTGAACTCAAGCAAATTCAAGTTTCTCTGTTACGAAATTTGGACACACCAGAGAGTAGTACGGATGAGATCGCCTGGTTTAATTATGGCATTAGCCTTTGGCAATTAGAACAGTATGAAGAAGCCATGCTGGCCTTTAATTGGGCAATTCAACAAGATCAATCCTTCTATCAAGCCTGGTATGGTTTGGGAATGATGTTGCGGTTTCAGAAGCGTTATAACGAAGCCTTAGCTGCGTTTGAAGAGGCGATCGCCGAAAGTGAAGGAACTTTTGCTCCGGCTTGGCGGGCCCGGGCCGAAGAATTAGTCTGGTTAAATCGCTATGATGAAGCTCTGCAATCCGTTGAGCGGGCCATTACTTTAGTGCCTAATGATATCCATCTACAAGAACTCCAGGGTCATTTGTTACAACGGCTTCAGCGCTATTCGGAAGCTATTCGGGTATATCAAGAGGCTCTGAAGTTATGGAAACAAGATCGAGGCGTTTTCCTGTCCTTTCAGATAACCGATCACGAAGGTGTAGAGCGACAGCTTCTTTGGGATCGGGGTTCTGCCTTAAACTTACCGGAAAATATGGCTATTGTGTATGAAAACCGGGGAGATGCTAGAGGCACAGTCACTGCTAAATTAGGGGTGATCTCCCATGGAGATTCCCAGAACTCAGCGTTAACGTTAAATTTAGCTTTGGCTTATCTCAATCGAGGCAATCACTCTGCTGGAGAAGGACACTGGCAAAAGGCGATCGCCGATTATAGTCGAGCGCTGGAACTCGAACCGGAAAATGCATTTACCTACGGGAACCGAGGGTTAGCCCGGTCTCGCATTGGAGATCAAGAAGGGGCGATCGCCGATTTGCAACAAGCGGCTGAACTGTTTAATACGCAAGCAGATGTTACCAATTTTCAACGCGCCCTGGAAGCTTTGAAGCAGTTGGGGAGTTAATACAACGCTTTGCGCTGTTAAGTAATGAGTAATGAATAATGAGCAAGAAAGTCCCTCTGAGTGTTGTGTAAAGGCAGATTAAGGGCGATTCAAATGTACCCCATAGTAGCGAAAACTGCTGTATCAAGTCCGGTTAAGATGAATCATTCCCCATTTCCCATCCATAACCTCTGTGAACCTGCCCCCACCCCACCGATAAACCCACCGGAAATGATGATATCGACATCGGGTTGGGCGGGTTCACCGTAGGGGCGGGTTAACCCCAAATCTAGGATGCCCACAAATCAATGTCGTAAACCCGCCCCCACCCCACC